>NZ_PYNV01000015.1:0-120634 GCF_003026095.1 Photobacterium sp. GB-72
TATATTATTGGTTATTACAGCCAATTACGACCACATCAATATAATGGCGGATTAACACCGAATGAATCAGAACGATTATATTGGTTAACCTCTAAAACCGTGGCTAGTATTTGTTGACCACTACATTAGCAGATAAAAGGCTTTTCATTGTATCGTCGAACAGGTCTAGATTATCAAATAAAAACGTTTGTTGTTTTTGGTATTCCATGACCTTTGTTTCTAGTTCTAATTCAATCCCTTGTAACGTTTTGTCATGTCCGTTATCCATCAATTGACTAGATAGTACTTTTTCACCAATTGCGGTCAGTACAATACGATCTAGATATTCCTGTTTGATGTACGGGTAGCATTTAACTAGACGGTTAGCGCATCGGTAGTACTCAGTTTTTTGAGTGACGTTCCGAGCGATGCACATAACTGAACCACAACAGCCACAGTACAGTTTTTGAATCCCAGATAGGATAGAAACCTGTTTACGCTGGTTGTTTGATACCTTTGTTTGTGCGTCCTTTATAGCTCTTATCTGGTAATACTCAGATTCAGTACATAAAGTAGGGTAGTAATCTGTTAATACATGATCCTCGCCTTGGTGATTAACTTCTAGAACACCGTAGACGCTTTTTGTATTAAACATCTTTGTACATGCGGAATAGGACAATTCTAGACCTACAGAGTGAGCATAGCGCATGACCGTAGATACACCGTATCCGTCAAGGGCAAGAGTGATCATGTGTTTAGCGTGATCCCAGTTTACTGGATGTGGTCTAACGGTTTTAGTTGGTTTATCTATAGTGATCCAGAATGGATGACGACCGATACCAACATCAAAACTATGACCATCGAGTTTTTGACCGTCTTTAGCTTGTTGGATACGGTGCGATGCATAACGGTTTGTTAAGTGACTTTTCTTTGCTGATTCTTCATTAGCTGTTTTTAGTGCCAACGTAGCAAGGATTGAAGACATAGGATCATCCATCTTGTATAGATGGTTGTCTATTGTGGTGTGTATCATTACACCTGCTGAGATAATGCGATTGTATAGCACTTCACTTGCTGTTAGGTTCTGTCTAGATAGACGGTCTAACGCTCGCATAACGATGATGTCACCGCTAGAGATTAGACCACTCTTAATGTCGGCTAATAGCCGTGACAATTCACCTACAGAAGCGTTTTTACCTTTGTATGATGATACACCAGCATCCTGATAGAATAGATGTGAAACGGTCGTGCTGTACTGTAGGGCAAGCTGTTCGAGTAATGCATTATCGTTTTGAAGCGATAGACTCAACCCGTCTATCTGCTTTCCACTAGATACACGAGCATAGGGTATAAGAGCCATAAAAACCCACCGTTTTTAAAAGATGCGTGAGTATACATTGGTTTCGGTGATGCTAAAGACTCATGTTTGAAAATACTTGAGCACCTGTAAATCGTTAATAGTAAAGTAAACAATGCCACTCACATGAGTGGCATTTTTATTTCTAATCACTATTTAATAAATAACGCCAAAGCAATGTTTCGCTCGAATCGGGCAAATAACGTAGAGAGATCCGTCAACACAACATGCATAAAATTAATACTCTTTTGATTGAGTAAAAGAAGCCGAAGCAACGAAGGCTTCACATGTCACTTCTCTGGTGAGTATCTAATATAGATAATTTTTATCCTTTTTAAGTATAAAGTGTTTGCCTTATGGCATGAATTGACCGATATTTAATGTTTGCATTTTTTTACATGACATAACTTTGACAATTTAGTGAGAAATAATGTTAAAGTATATGAATGAAAACGTATGTACTTTTATTCTCACTCTTATTTACTACTGCTAGCCATGCTGAAGGTGTTTCATTACCTGAAAGATTGGCGGCTGTTCGAACAGATTTATTGGAAAGTGAACCTGTATCTACATACGACTTTCGTAAACTACAAAGTACCTATCCAGCACCTTTACTGTTGCCTTCTAGCTTATTACCTCAAACTAAAAAGTATCCTCTTTCAGCACTGAGGCAGCTATATCAAAACTCGTTAACATGTAAGGGCCCGTGGCCTTATTCACCATTGGTAACACAGCCTGTAGTTTTTACTCGAGCTATTTGTAATAAGACAACGTTACCAAAAGGGTGGTTTGTTCGTTCAGGATATATTCATCCCGGCGGTGGTAGTTATGCATATCGTTATTTAGCTGAACACCCAGGAAAGGTGTCAGAACTCAGTAAGTTTTTGCATATTAAAGAACACCCATTAGCGTCATCGACAACCTTACTTGGTCGTTTACAACGAATGAATAGCGATGAAATTAAAGTATTAATTTCTGGTGCTCGTTTCTTCATTGCGAACGGTGAACTATGGGTACGAAATGGTAATGTCTATAACCTTTATAACCAGTCAACATGGTTAAAGGTCTTAGCCCGTCATGGTTTGCATTTAAAACGCTTAAATCGTCATGATTTTTGTTTAGCTCAGAATGGAAATATATGTTGGCGTGAAGAGAATAAGTCACACTTAACGTATTACTTACTGGTATGTTTGTTGGTAAGTAATGCATTATTACTGGTAAGTTGGGGAGTTTATCGTTTCCGTATTCGTCGCCGAGATATGCAAGAACGCATGTTAGTTCTACAAATTTTGACGCATGAATTAAGAACGCCTATAGCAAGTTTAGCGATGACTGTTGAAGGATTTAGACGCCACTTTGATGAATTACCAGAAGGTCTGTATGATGAGTTTAGGCGTTTGACTGATGATTCAAGACGATTACGACAGTTAGCTGAAGCAAGTAAAGATTACTTACAAGCTAACCAACAACAATTAAGTACGCAAGAAGTTGAATCCGTCAATGAATGGTTAGGCTATCTTGCTGAAGAGTATGATGTAACTTTACATCTTGCTGAAGATAGAAGTGTTCACGTAAATATTTATTGGCTTGGTACATGTTTAGATAACTTATTTTCTAATGCTCATAAATATGGCGTAGCACCAATTACATTAACAACTTCATACTATGATGGAAAACTTAAAATTGTGGTTCAAGACCAAGGCCCATTAACTGCCAAAGATTGGTCTAAACTGCGTAAACCTTTTGTTAGTGAACAAGGTTTAGGTTTAGGTTTGACGATTGTAGAATCAATGATTAATAGAATGGGGGGGAAATTGAAATTAATAGGCCCACCAACCACCTTTATATTGGAGATACCGTGTGAATCAAACTCTGCTACTGGTTGAAGATGACCGCAACCTTGCTGATGGTTTACTCGATTGCTTAAAGCAAGCTGGTTATAACTGTTTATATGCAGATTGCGCTAGTAAGGTAGACGCTTTATGGAAAGAGGCCGATCTTGTTGTTCTAGATCGTCAATTGCCTGAAGGTGACTCATTAAATTATTTAGGCTCATGGCTTAAAAAGAAGCACGTTCCTGTTATTTTATTAACTGCAATGGTATCGATTAACGATAAAGTTGTTGGTTTAGATTCTGGTGCAAAAGACTATCTAACGAAGCCTTTTGCTGAAGAAGAATTACTTGCACGAGTACGCGTACATCTTCGTGGTGACGATGAAGATACTGCAGCAGCTAATATCATTAAAGTCGGCGATATCATTATCAATCAAGAAAGCCGTGAAGTCATTTTTGATAATGAAAATATTACGTTAACGCGTACTGAATTTGAACTTCTTGTATTCTTATCAAAAAATGCAGGTCGTGTATTTACACGTGACGAATTACTTGATCAAGTTTGGGGTTATAACCACTACCCAACTACACGTACGGTTGATACTCATATTCTGCAATTACGTCAAAAATTACCAGGTATTGATATCGAAACATTACGTGGTGTCGGCTACCGTATGAAGCCATAAGTACTGGTTATTAAATGAGAAGAATAACCTTTTTCTTGTGTCAGTTAGGTATTATTAACGCTTTGTTCTTAATACCTAACGCCAACGCAGCTTGGTTTGTAGATCAAAGCTCTTATGCGGCTGCCCATCGACATTTACTTGAAGGTCAAACTGATAAATCATTTGAATCGATTATAGAGGCTTGGCAGCAATCTCCGACAACAGATCAGAAAGCGAATCTTAATGGTTTGCTTGATCTTGCGATTACAGAGGACTGTGGCCATAGCCTTGATAATACAGTTTTACCTTCTTGGTTATCCAAGTTATCGATTGAGCGTTCTGTGGTTCAAAACATTAATCAGCAGTTACTTAAGTTATCGATTGTTGGTTCAACACGAGTTAACATTACGAAGATCAGTTTTTCTAAGTGGCCTAATGATAATTTAATTGATGCCAAACCTGTGGTTGATGATGGTGGTTACTTTACGGTTGATGCGAAAAAGCTCGATCATAAAGTAGAAGCAGGATTATATAAGTTGACGATTATCGCTGATGGTGAACCCGCTTGGAATAAATGGATTGTGCTTAATGAGCCGCCAGCCAAACAGAACTTAGGTTGGAAAGACAGCAATTCATGGCGTATTGATCATGTGGCTAAATTGAATTCATCATGTCCTGCACCGAGTTTGTCGATAAAACTGTATGACTTAAATGATACAGATTGGCGACCATTATGGAGCGAACAAACGGACATTTATCTGCCGACTAAGTTACCCAAACTTAATATCCCTGAAGGGCGATATTGGCTTGATGTTGGCTTAATTAAAAGTCGATGGCAAGGTGAGATATCTATTTTAGACATTCAAAGTATCACTCGACCCATTGATTACTCTGATGATACTCATTAAGTTTAAAACCACTTTATACGAGTGGTTTTTTATACTCTTAAACATGTATAATTAATGCATGTTTAAAGTGGTGAAAATTATGCAAATTATCGACAAAGCAAAAGAAGATAAAATACCTGCAATTTTACGATTAGGCTTTCGACCGTTTTTTCTTGGAGCAAGTGCTTTTTCAGTTATCGCAATGATAATGTGGGCATTGTTCTGGTCAGGTGAGTTTCAATTATCTAGTTTTATGTATTCAAATCCTATTTGGTGGCATAGCCATGAAATGCTATTTGGATTTTCAGGCGCAGTCATTATTGGTTTTTTATTGACGGCTGTACAAAACTGGACAGGGCAAACAAGTATTAAAGGCACTAAACTACTTCTGGTTTTCAGCCTTTGGTTGATTGCTCGTATCGGTTTAATGATGGGCTCAGTTAGCAGTCTTTGGCTGTTTATTGATACATTATGGATTGTCGTGGCTATCTACTATCTTGCAATACCAATCATAAAAGTTAAACAGTGGCGTAATCTTTTCTTTGTACCCGTTTTACTACTGTTTGCTTTTACCAATATTCAATTTCATTTCATTGCATTAGGCAAGAGTCATCAATCTATTGCTGATATTGCTTTACCTGTCGTGCTTGTTGTTACTGTGATTACCTTAGTTGTTGGTGGTCGGGTTATCCCATTTTTTACTTCACGCGGAACAAATACTGAAGTTATTAAACGAATTAAAACGATTGAATATCTTGCACTTATACCTGCTTGGTTGTTGCTGCTGGCGACATTCTTTATAAATAACGCAACAATAAATGGGGTTATTGCTCCGTTGTCGATCGTTGCGGCTACAACTAACTTTGTTCGTCTTTATCGCTGGCGCACAATCTCAACACTCCGTATTCCACTGTTGTGGTCTTTGCATCTTGCTTACTTGTCTTTAATTATTGGTTTATTTTTGCTTGGTTGCAGCTTTTACACAACAGCGATCAGTGAGTCTATTGCTATTCATATTATTACCATCGGCGGACTAGGGGGAATGATACTAGCAATGATCTCGCGTGTATCTTTAGGACACACTGGTCGTAAATTGCAAGTTGGGCGTTTTATGCAGGTTGCGTTTATTGCGTTATTTTTGTCATTACTAGCACGAGTATTACTGACTACTGTCGCGCCTGCTTTGTTACTTGATGGCTATGTGATTTCTGCAAGTTTGTGGGCTGTTGCTTTTGGGATTTTCACCATCGTCTATTTTCCAGTACTCACAAAGCCGCGTGTTGACGGTCATCCAGGGTAAGTGACTAAAGTGAGAGTCTGTATTGATAAGCTTGATAATCAGTGACATTATCGGCTATTCACTCTAAAATAATGCTTCGTTCATCAACAAGAAGATAGTTATGTACAATCACACTCCAACGCTCAATCATGAACAACAACAAGAAGCTGCTGAGCGTATCCATGAGCTGATGGCGCAAGGTATTAGTAGTGGTGAAGCGATAATGATTGTTGCTCACCAGATCCGAGAAGCGGATATAAAGCGTCGTGAAGCGGCTGGTGAAACCTTCAGTGATGAAGAAGAGTAATAAAAATAAGAGCTTAACGGCTCTTTTTTTATAATTGGATACTTTTATTTCAAATAAAAGCTTGTTCAATTGTATGCTTTTATTATACAAATAATAAAAACATAATTTTATTAGGGTAATTATATGAATGACCGATATTTACAGGCTCAAGCTTTTGCTAAAAGTCGACATGGCGAGCAAAAATACGGAGATTATCCTTACTACGTACATTTAGATACAGTTGCTGA
Organism: Photobacterium sp. GB-72; assembly: GCF_003026095.1. Taxonomy (NCBI): domain Bacteria; kingdom Pseudomonadati; phylum Pseudomonadota; class Gammaproteobacteria; order Vibrionales; family Vibrionaceae; genus Photobacterium; species Photobacterium sp. GB-72. The sequence goes on from NZ_PYNV01000015.1 coordinate 6,536, forward strand.
ATTTGCACGACCATATGGTATTGATGCAATGATTGTAGCTCAACTACATGATGTGATTGAAGATACTGATACCAGCTTTGACGAGTTGGCAGACTTATTTGGTTTTACCATTGCTGATGCAGTGAATTACGTCACTGATGTGAAGTTAGAAGATCGAGCGAAACGAAAATTAGAGATAAATCAACGGTTACTATCACTTGATCCAGCTGAAGATGCAGCACGCTTAGCATTAATTGTTAAAACCTGCGATCGCTTAGCTAACGTTCAATCAAGCAGTAATAATTCACGCCGCCATTTCTTAATGTATCAAGCTGAGCATGACGCTTTTAAGCATGCTGTTTATCGTGCTGGTCTCTGTGATCCTTTATGGCAACAATTAGACGCGCTTATTCATTCAAAAGATTGTGTTAACTGTGCTTAATGCATGAAATTTTGTGGTTAGTTAATAAAAAAGCCCGTGTATTTGATAAATACACGGGCTTTTTTATAAGTTGTTTATGACGACATATAGCTGTCAGTCATTATTCCTCATCGTAAATCGTCGGAATAGGTTGGCGCTTATGTTGGGTTGCTTTATAAATAGAGATTAAGCGATCGCGGACAAAATCGGTAACGGGTTTGCCTTCTAAGAAGTCATCAATCTGATCGTAAGAAACTTGTAAAGCATCCTCGTCAGCTTTTTGTGGCGCTAATTCTTCTAGGTCAGCTGTAGGTACTTTATAAACTAATTGTTCTGGCGCACCAAGTTTTGCTGCTAGAGCACGAACTTGACGTTTATTTAAACCAAATAGAGGTGCCAAATCACAAGCACCATCACCAAACTTTGTATAAAAACCGGTAATGTTTTCAGCTGAATGATCGGTACCAATAACTAAACCGCCGACAAGCCCTGCAATCTCGTATTGAGCAATCATACGTGTGCGAGCTTTTACATTGCCTTTCACGAAATCGACTTTTGCGTTGTCGCTAGGAATAAGCCCAGTATTTTCTAATGCAAAAAGGGTGCTTGCATGAGTGCCATCAACACCATTTTTAATATTAACGCTGACAGAGTGACTAGGCTGGATGAAGCTTAATGCGAGTTGTGCTTCGTCTTCATCTTGTTGTTCACCATAGGGGAGACGAACGGCAATAAACTGGTACTCGTTGCTGTTAGACACTTGGTTTAAACCATCAACAGCAAGTTGAGCAAGGCGACCACATGTTGTTGAATCCACGCCACCACTAATGCCTAGTACAAGTGATTTACAGCCTGATTGTTTAAGTTTTTTTTGAATAAATTCAACTCGGCGTTGGATTTCAAAATCAACGTCAATGACTGGTAGCACGCGCATTTCAGTGCGGATAAGCTGTTCCATGGTATATGAATCCTTAAGAGAGTTAGCCCAAATATTAATCATTTGAAGCGATATAATGGATAAATGAGAGATAAACCATTACACCTTTGGCAAAATCATGCGATAACTCGTTATTATGATCAATGCTAAAGATAGATATTACTAAAATTAAGGGGCATTTTCCTATTAAATGCTTAAATAATAGTTACATCATTAGAAATCTCTAGTGTGAATATAAGTAAATTGATAGAACAAAAGGTTTGATGGATGAAACAAACACTTGCTATATTCGGTAGCGCTTTTAATCCGCCTAGTTTAGGGCATCGTTCGGTTTTAGAACGATTAACGCATTATGACGAAGTGCTTTTACTTCCAAGTTACAATCATGCTTGGGGTAAGAATATGTTGGATTATTCATTACGTTGTGAGTTAGTTTCTGCTTTTATCGATGACATTTCCCAAGATAATCTCGTGCTGTCCACGTTAGAGCAAGATATCGCAGTAGGTGATGAGGCGATAACAACCTATGCGGTACTTGTTGAATTACAAAAGCGTTACCCAAACCATCAAATTACATTTGTTATTGGCCCTGATAATTTCTTGAATTTTGGAAAATTTTTCATGTCAAATGAAATACTTAGTCAATGGCAAGTGCTTGCATGTCCTGAAACGGTGCCGATTAGAAGTACGCTAATTCGAGAAGCATTAGCTAAAAATCAAAATATCAGTGATTTAACAACGGCAAGTGTTAGCCAGTTATTAATGACAGACGAGCGTTATCATTTTTAACTTTAGGGGATATGGCGAAGTGTTTAAACAAATCTCATTTGGTGTTTTTTGTTGCTTATTATTTATGTTTTCTTCGTCAACTTACGCTTTCAAATGCAAAAATTATTATTCTTTAGATACTGTTTCTCAGCCTTTTAGTATCGATTATCTAAATAATACCAAAGACTGCTCAGCACCTATTTATAGCATTGATCGCAACAATAATATAAACCATTCGCTAATGTTTTCACGCCACGATAACGCTATACCATGGAAAATTGATTCTAATAGTTATGGTGATAAATTCTGGCTACACTGGGATGATAAATTTGCAGACTCACCTGTTTTAATGGATCACAATTCATCGACGTTTTATGGTTTAGGTTTTTGGATGCCGACTAACGATGATGATGAAGCATTCACAAGTGCAGCGGGGGCTGAAGATTGGATATTAAACCATGGACTGCAAATGAGTTTAGGCTTTGGTGATATTAGTGGTCAAAAACCACGCGTGAGGTTTGATTATCGTTGGCATAATAATAGCCATGTTGAAGATGGCGTATCTATGCAAGTTCATATCCCTCTGAATTAAAAAACGCCCATGTTAAGGGCGTATTTCATTTAGCGTAAGCTTTCACCTAAAATTGGCAAAGAAAGTGCGTCTACCATTTGTTCTGTCGTATTCAATTGAGCCGCAATTTGTGGGAGCTTTCGTCCTGAACGACTTAGCTTAAGTACTTCTCGCATTAGAATGCAGGCTTCACACTCTTTTACTGTCATATTCATTACAGATTCAAGGCTTGATATGGCTGTTTTTTCAGTTATTTTATTGCCTTTTAGCATTAATGCTAATGAATTATGATGCTGCTTATTGATCGCTGGACAAAGTGATTGAGTCGACACAGAAAGTTTTTCAACTTTATCTGCAATGACTTTTAATAAACGACCTTCTGCGCCATCCCATTTATGATCTTGAACGGGAGATTTTGCCAATTCATCAAGCACAGCTCTTACGAGCGATGACACAACAAAAAAGCCTGCATCAGTGCATAGTGGCTGTGTCATACGAACCGAAAAGGCCACTTGGTAAAATGTTGCACCAGGTAGCACTGTGATGGCATGTAAACAATCAAATGGGATCCAGAAACCATGACCCTTAGTGATCATGTGCTCTTGTTTACCTAATCGGATTAACACACAACCATTCGTTACAACAATAAAGTAAGAAGATTGGCTCTTTTTGCGTGAACCAACAAAAAGAAAAGGGTGTTCGTTATTTGAAAACTCAATAGCTTGTTTCATACTGACTCTCTTACACATAAGCATGCACATCTTCGTGTTTTTTTCTATTAGCGTCAACAAAGAGGGTTATGTATTAACTAAATACTGTAGATATCATTTCTTAACATGATCAAATTGGTGCAAAAAATAGCAGCTACGATGAAAAAGTAGACAATTATATGAGGTATGACCTCCAACCATCACGGTTATTGACAGAGGTTGTTTGGTTAATCATTATTTATTAGTAAAATAACTCAGTTTTTTCAACATGAAGCATTACTGTGCATATAGATAACGATATTTATAAAGAAATTCGCCCGTATAATGATGATGAAGTCAGTGGTGCGATTCAACGACTCATTGATGATAAAGATTTTATCAACGCTATTTTAAAGTACCGTTTCCCACATGCGTCGGGCATGTTTGGTTGGTTGCTTATTCCCCTTATTAAACGTTTCCTTGTGAAGAAATGGTCAGGCATTAAATCGGTCAAAGATATTCAAAATCAAGTTGCCAAATATATGCAAGGAACTATTGAACATTCATGTGACGGTGTAACGTGCACAGGCCTAGATAAATTAGACCCAAATAAGGCTTACTTATTCGTTTCTAATCATCGTGATATCGCGATGGATCCTGCAATGGTTAACTGGTGTTTATTTAAAGAGAACTTCAACACAGTACGTATTGCCATTGGTGATAACTTACTGAAGAAGCCTTGTGCAACAGAATTAATGCGTTTGAATAAAAGCTTTATTGTAAAACGATCCGCAAAAGGGCCACGTGAATTGATGAAATCACTTGGACTGCTTTCAAGTTATATCTCTCACTCTTTAGAAACAGGAAACAATATTTGGATTGCTCAAAAAGAAGGGCGTGCCAAAGACGGTAACGATAAGACAGATCCTGCTATTTTAAAAATGTTCTTTATGGAAGGACGTAAGCAGAAAATTCCTTTTTCCGAGTTTATGAGTAACTTAAACATTGTCCCTGTCGCGATTTCTTATGAAAACGATCCTTGTGATGTGGCTAAAGCTGAAGAACTTTATCAAAAAGCATCAACCGGTAGCTATGAAAAAGGTGAGTTTGAAGACATCGAAAGCATAGTACAAGGTATTGTAGGGCAAAAGCGTCGTATCCATATTAGCTTTGGTGACGTCATCAACAATGCACCAGAGACGCCTGAAGAATTAGCTGAAGAAATTGATCGTCAAATTACTGAAAATTACCATTTATTCCCAGCCAATTTCATTGCTGCGAATATTGATTCAGACATAGTGACAGACGAAGAAAGAAACAAGTTTGCCCAAAAACTTGAAAATCATAGTGACAGTGTTAATGATATCTTAAAGCAGATGTACGCGTTGCCTGCACTCAAAAAACAGCAACAACACTCTATGTAATAGCTATAAAACGATGTCGTTTTTTTCGATTAATAAGGAACGGCATCGTTTTTTAGTACACACCGAAGTATGGATCATAAGTAACAATAATTGCTTTAGGTATGATTATTTCAGCGCCATTTTTCCAATTATCATCGATATGTTGATATAGATTAGACTCTTCCTCAGATACCAATAACAGTTGAATCCTTTCTTCTTCAATATCGAATTGAAGTGCAATATAAGACGCTATATTAAATAGCCGCTCGTAACCTAAATCCGTCGTTATATGTTGAATAATAACAATATAGGTTTGATGATAATTTTTAAGAGCGTAACCAAAGTTATTCAATACTCTTTTAGTATCAACGGTTAATTTGTTGCTGTTATCACTAAAATAGACAACATTGTACTGATCTTGGATTTCAACTAATAATGCTTGCTTTGGTATATAAGCTTTAATTTGTGTTGTGCTCTGATTTATAGGACTAGCGTCGCTAAAATTATGTATCGCATAAGCTGGAAATGTGGTGAATGCGACAGCCACTAAAATTGTAATTATAGTTACTGAATAGTTAAATAATCTATTAGTTATGAAGTTAGAAAAAAATGACGGCATAACATGCTCATTGTACTTGTATGATTATCAGTTTAGTACAATGAACATTGTTATAGCCTAAAATTAAGGTTATTCGTCTTATTTGTGATTATCTATGATTGGATTGATATTTTTATAGGGTGGTAGAGACATCCGATCAGCCATATAATCAATAAAACAACGTACTTTGGGTGCAAGATATTTACGTCTAGGGTAAACAGCATAAATAGGTAATTCTACTGTCGTTTTCCAATCATTAAGTAAAGTGATTAACTTATTTGTTTTAATCTCGTCCGTTAGCAGATAGGTTGAGAGATAAGCAATACCTAAACCACTGACGGCAGCATCAAGCACTGCAGGTGCATTATCAATACGATAATTACCATTAACTCGAATGGATTGCTTTAATCCATCTCGTCCAAATTCCCAGTTTACATATTTACGCTCGCGGCTTTGGTAAGTAATACAATTGTGTTGACGTAAATCACCAGGGATAATGGGCTCACCATGTTGTGCTATGTAATCAGGAGAAGCGACAACGACGAATTCACATTTAGCGAGCTTTCGGGCTACCATTCCTTCAGGTGGATGTTCATGAATAGCAATCCAGCAATCAAAGCCTTCTTCTAAAAGGTTTGGGCGGTGATCAAATAAACTAATTTCAAGCTCTAGTTCAGGATTTTGCTTTTGAAACTCAGCTAATGCGGAAGTGATATGAATATTACCGAAAGATTGAGCGATGCCAATTCGTAATAGACCTGTAATTTCATTTCGATATCCCGCCACCATGGCTTCCGCTTCATTAACTGTATCAATTAATTGTTGGCCATAGTCTGCGTATTGCACGCCAATTTCAGTTAATACAACGGTACGTGTACTGCGTTGAACAAGCTGACAGCCTAACCTTTCTTCTAAACATTTTATTTGCTTACTTACCTGAGACTTTGATATTCCCAAACGATCAGCAGCTTTCGTGAAATTTTGTTCATGACCAATAGCAGCCAGTATTACCATCTGTTGCAAATTATCAAGCATTTGGTATTCCAAGTTACGCTGTCACGATGATATGGCGTAACAAAATAATCGATTAACACTATCTATGCATTATGATTTTTTGCCTCATAAACATCAATCTATATGTATGAATATAAATAATAACTTACATCATTTTAAACGATTTAAATAATTAGAACGGAAACGTTATGATAGCGCTATTGCTAATGGAGGAATGCATGTTTACCGTTTTTACCACCTTTTTATTATTGGGTCTATATAGCTTTGGCGGCCCAGCAGCACATATTGGTTTCTTTCAACGTTCTTTTGTACAAGAAAAAAAATGGATTTCTGATGATGATTTCACTCATGCTGTAGCGTTATGTCAATTTTTACCGGGCCCTGCCAGTAGTCAACTTGGTATGTATATTGGTTATAAGAAAGCGGGATATTTAGGCGCCGTTGCTGCCTTTATGGGTTTTACTTTACCTTCTTTTGCATTATTAACAGGACTTGCCATTGTTAGTAGCAGTGTAACGTCTAACTCTGTTGTTGATAGTTTAATCATCGCGGCAAAACTACTTGCCGTTATCGTCGTTGCTGATGCGCTATGGGGAATGGCTAAAAAGAACTTAACGACAGCCCTAACAATTACCGTGGCAGTGGTGACAGCTATTTGGGTCTATTTTAGTTCCGGTCTACTTGGTCAAGTGTTGCCTATCTGTGTCGCGGCAGCTGTTGGCTACGCATTGTCATTTAAAACGCAGATTACACCAACAAATAAACTAACGACTAGCATAAAACCACACCTTGGTATTTTAGTTACATTTGGCGTGTTGTTAGTGGGGTTACCCTTATTAGCACCTTACAATAGCGGTATTAATTTATTTAATATCTTCTACCAAGCAGGGAGTTTTGTTTTTGGCGGTGGGCATGTTGTATTACCACTCCTACAACCAATGATGGAAGGGTTAGTAGGGGAGTCTACCTTTATTAATGCTTACGCATCTGCACAGCTTGTACCTGGTCCAATGTTCACTATGGCTAGTTATTTAGGTGCTTCGATAGACGGTATACACCCAGTGTTAGGTAGCTTGATAGCAACCATTGCTGTGTTTTTACCTGGCAGTTTATTACTATTTGCATTTATTCCAGCATGGAAAGCGTTGTTTGAGCATCAACGATTAAAACAATCAATCACTTTAGTCAATGCTTGTGTTGTTGGACTATTAGCCAGTGCTTTTGTTAGTCCAATTATTACCAGTGGCGTTAAAACCGGATTTGATGTTGTAGCAGTTGTGGTTGGATTTATTGCGTTTAAATATTTCAAATGGCCGGTATGGGTGTTAGCTTTGATGCTTTTCACAACCAAATATTTGATCTTAACTTAATAACATCAATTAGTTAAAAAGAAGGGCTGCTTTATGCAAGCCCTTCTTTTATAGAATAATCAAAACAGCTTATAGGCTTGGATGTGGTATAAACATTAACTCCTAATGCACTATAACTTTATAACCTATAATGAAAACAACTTACCAATCGAGAACTAATTGATGATTTTTAATAATTAATTCAGGCTTAGTAGATTTAAGCAACGCTTGTTTCATTTCGTTTTCATCTAGCTTATAGACAGGTTTGGTTGATAGCACCTGTCCAATAAGTGAAACAAATGGAGTGATAACCGGTTTAGTCAGTATGTTATTAAACTTCTCCGGTTTTATTGTCAATGATTCAATATTTAAACCACGTAAATATATCGCCCCTTCATTTTGATTATAATAGGGGATGGCACTGAAATTTGCTTTAACAACAATATCTTGAGGTGGTTGGCCAGCAAGCTCTAGTTGAGCGCTAGCTGTAGTATCAACACTAACACGATTGTCCGCGACACGGCCAATGCCTACTTTTACTTTTTCAAACTTACCTGTTGCGTAGGCGATACCTTGAATACCAACAGAGCGTTCAACATTCGTTTCTTTGTTTATGTAGTTTTGCATCTCACTTTCAGTGATACCGTAACTACTACAGCCAGCAAAGAAGAAGGCAGAACTCACAATAATCAGAGCTTTTAAGCGCATAAAAAACCTTAAGAAAAATATATATGCTTTATTTATAGCTCATATTAATAAAAAAAAGCACGTAAACCTACGTGCTTAATACTCTCAAACAAATATTAACTGTTAGCAAACAAAACAGAGATATCATAGTTATCACGGCTAAGTGAGCTTTTAAGTTTTGCTAATGAGGTAACTTGTAATTGGCGAATACGTTCTCTTGTCAGTCCCACTTCTTCTGCAACTTCTTGCAAAGTCTGTGCTTCATAACCTTGTAAACCAAATCTTCTACATATGATTTCTTTATCTCGGTTATTTAAACAATTGAGTACGTTGGATGTTATTTTTTGGATTGCTAAATCATCAACATGTTCATCAGGTTTTGCACTGTTTTCATCTGCAATTAATACCGCTATTGACTGATTACTTGCTTCATTTGAGAATGATTGATCGTACGATACAATAGGAGTGTCATAAGAAAGGGTTGTCGATACATCATCAAGGGTTTTATTTAAAACTTCAGCAACTAACTCTGTACTTGGTTCCTGATTGTTTTTCTTTACTAATTGTTTATGCGTCCGAACAATGGTGTTAATTTCTTTTGATACATGAACAGGTAAACGTATCGTTCTTCCTTGATTATGTATTGCACGTTCTATTGTTTGTTTTATCCACCATGTAGCGTATGTTGAAAATCTAAACCCTTTTTCTGGATCAAATTTTTCAACAGCTGTCATTAATCCGATATTACCTTCATCAATTAAATCACTGATATGTATGTTACTGCCTCGGTATTTTTTTGCGATACTTACGACTAATCGTAAATTACTCTCAATCAATACATTTTTACTATTAGCATCACCGCACAAGCTTTTTCGGCTATATAAAATTTCTTCTTCTTTCGTTAAAAGTGGCTTTTCTGATATTTCTTTTAGGTATAAATGAACGATATCCCCGCCATGTGGAAATTGTTCTTCTTTGTTTATATCCATTTCAGATCCCTTTATGATATTTATATTTAAAGTTTATAAGCCAACTATCAATAAGCAACGAGGCTCACACTATCATAAAGATTTATTCTATTCACCCATTTTATTAATCAGTTAATAAAAAATTAATACTACTTCACATTATAAATTCAATAAAAAATACCTACAAAGCATCCACTAGTCACTATAGAAATAAGATCTCACGTTTTAATAATAAAAACTATAAATTTTATGAAATCTTACCAACCACTAATAGTACTTAAATGATATTGATTCTCATTTGTATCGATGTATGATGAAGTTATTGTTTAAGGAGTTAGCTATGGTCTCTACCACAATTTCTGTTAAGCCCGAAATGGCTATCTTCAGTTTAAAACTAAAGAAAAAACTACTACTTCTAGGTCCAGCATTCATTGCGGCTATTGGTTATATTGATCCCGGTAATTTTGCTACAAACATAGAAGCGGGCTCTTCTTTTGGCTATCAGTTATTATGGGTTGTTCTTTGGGCAAACCTAATGGCTATGTTGATCCAATACCTATCTGCAAAGTTAGGTATAGTGACGGGGAAAAATCTCGCGGAACATTTACGAGAACATCTACCCAAATGGGCGATAGCTCCATATTGGATTCAGGCCGAAATTATAGCTATGGCGACGGATTTAGCTGAATTTATTGGTGCTGCTGTTGGTTTCCAATTATTGTTTGGTATTAGTTTAATGGAAGGAGCAATAATAACAGCCATAGTAACAATGGCTATTTTATTATTAAGTAATAAAAGCCAGAAACCATTAGAAGTTGTCATTGCAACATTATTATTAGTCGTAGCTGTTGTATATGTTATTGAACTTTTCTTTGCTCATCCTGCTGCAAGCGAGATGATAAAAGGTCTTGCTATTCCAACGTTAAATAGTTCACATCAAATTTATTTAGCTGCAGGTATTTTAGGTGCAACAGTAATGCCGCATGTTATTTATTTACACTCGGCGCTATTTAAAAATACTTACGGTGAAACAAAAGCAAAAAGATTAAAATCAACACGTTTAGATGTACTCATTGCAATGGTTATTGCAGGTTTTGTGAATATTGCAATTGTGGCAATGGCAGCAGCCGTTTTCCATTATTCAGGTAATCAAGATATTGCTGGGATTGAAACGGCGTACAAAACATTAACGCCACTTGTTGGACAAGCGGCATCTACATTGTTTGCTATTTCTCTTATCGCATCAGGCTTATCATCGACTGTTGTTGGCACGATGGCTGGAGATGTCGTAATGCAAGGTTTCGTAAAATTTAAGATCCCTTTGTTATTACGCCGTCTTGTTACAATGATCCCATCATTTATCGTTATCGGGCTTGCTATTAATACCACTGAAATTTTAGTGATGAGTCAAGTCGTTCTTAGTTTTGGTATTGCATTAGCTATTATACCGTTACTCATTTTCACTAATAATGAAAAACTAATGGGTGAGTTTAAAAACAATAAATACGTTAGTTATGCAGGTATTGTTATCATTGCTCTTGTTGTTGCCTTGAACATATACCTAATGGTGACACTTTCTTAAATAATACATCCAATCAATTAGATGAATAAAAGCCAAACGTCACTTGTTTGTTATTTATTGGCAGTTTTTTTGTTTCATCAATAAACGTAGTGCTTTATTTTTATATTTAAATTCTTTTTTAGCTTTCTCTGATGCAACGTTTAAGATCATTTTAGAACGCTTTTCTAAGCTTTCTAGTTTCGTTTTTAAGCCTTCACAAGGTATAACACTGTATTGATTCTTATACTGTTTCACACTTTGAGCCTCAGAAGGGAAAGAGATAAGTAAAAAAATCGAAATTAATGAGCTAATGACACACATTTTCATGATAAATACTCCTTTCTATGGCGTATTATATTTCATAAGTGTTAATTACTAGTATTAAGTTTTACAATAAATGTGAGGTAAGCAGTTATTTTATAAAATACATAAGGTTATCAATTACATTACCGACTCGGAACTACACCTTTTAAATCATCATCAGTACGTCTATCGTAGCGTTGGGTTGTCGTAATACTACTATGTCCCATAAATTTACTGACTAATAATAAGTCGTAACCTGAACGCAAAAGATTAGTTGCCACTGAATGTCGAAAATCATGGGGTGAAACAATACGAGAAAAACCTAACATATTGAGTTTTTTACACAAATCATTAAGTGTTTGTGTTGTTAAACGCATATAAGTCAATGTTTGGTAACGATTAATAGTGCAAAATAATGCAGGTAAATTCGGGTTAAAATCTTGCAAACGAATGGCTAGCCATTTTTCCATCGCGTTATATAAATCACTATTTCGAGAGAAAGGAACATAGCGCTCCTTATTACCTTTACCAACAACACGTAGCTGGCACCGATCCATATCAATATCAAAGGTATTTATATTGACCACTTCTGCTCGACGTAAACCTGCCTCATACATTAACCAAAAAATAGCATTATCTCTCAATGCCTTAGTTTCATTCTTTTGATTAAGCGTAATAGCTGAAATATGATCTAATTCATTATAGCTAAGGTATCTGCCACTGGATTGACGAGATCCCCTCGGTAATTTAATTGCTTTTATACGTTCTAAATTTTCAACTGAGATCAACTCAGCGAGCCAGGCATGTTGAGCTACACCGCGTAACATGCGAAGTAAATTATCAGCAGTTGCTGGCGCATAGGCTTTTTTTTGATCGCTGATTTGGTTATCTATTCGATCACTTAAAAACGATTGCATCGTTGATTGAAGAATAGGGGCATATAAAATACCAGTCCAATCAAAACGCTCAATACAACTTCGAATACAAAAACAACTAAAGGCCTCTAACATCACTTTTGATTGTTTTGATAATTCAAACGCATAGTGCTGAGGTAAAATCGGTTGAAGCCAACCACTTTCTATCGTTGAGTTTTTAAAACTTCCAAGATCAAAAACTGCGACACGATCTTTAAATTCAACAACACGAGAGGCAGGTAAGTTTTGATTATCTCTAAGAAATTTAGCTACATTCAATAAAGCGTTAAGTAATGGCTTTACTTGTAAGTTCTTTATTGGCTCATTCGCACTGAAGTAATGATTTTTCATTTTAGCTTTTTGTTTAGCGCGAGCAATCAGAAATGACTTAACTGCATCAATCAGCTTTTCTTGATTATTAAATAGTTCAATCCAATCAATGAGTTGGAAGCTATCTCCCAATACATAGCGTGCAAGCCTTTCAAGTGAATAACGCGCATTAGCTTGACCGCCGGTGGTGTCAGTCGCTGATAATGAATACACATAAGATAACGCAGGATTAGTCGAAGCATAATTTATATGATTAATGCGTTCTGCTAATTGTGTTTGCTGACGTAACGATGTGGTTCTTAAACTCGCGGCTCTTGGATCGATAGGGAATTTGTTCTGCATTACATAAGTTATTTTAGATCTGCTATAAGAGATATTATATAAGACTGATATTTAATTACTATATAAATCTGTTAGTTAGTCGAAAGATCTGGATCATCAACAAAGATATACTGACCGTTATTAACCCTGTTTTTTTTGTTGGTATTTTAAATAAATTAAGAGATTAACCTACGAATTAGTGATTCATAAAAGTGTTACCCTGTCACATACGGGTTGTAAACTTAATACGCTGAATTAGAAAGTTATTACTTATAATTAAAGTTAATGGAGATAAAAGGATGTAGGTATGAACTTGTTAAAGAGAGCTATTTGGCTTTGTTGCCTTTTTTCTACTTCAGTCAGTGCAACGAATATCTATCTCAAGCAATTTAATGAAATAGATATGAGCCTTAAAAATTTAGTGTTAGATATAAGTTGCGGAAAGTTACCATCAATATCGTTTACGGGTGATGAACTCGAAATGGTGATGTTACAAGTGAATGATGCGACACTTAAATTATATTCTACAGATAAAGATAACCCTAAGGTTAACATTACGGCTCGTGTTATTGTTTCTAAACCTTTGAATAAAATTGATATCGCTAATCACGCAAAGGTAAATATTGATGGCTGTGCCCTAGATGAAACTACATTCACCGCTAATGTATCGAATAAAAGTTATGCCGAACTTCACGGTTCAACAACGAATCTCGATATAACTGCAACAGACAATTCGCATGTGAAGGTCGGTATTGTTGCTGAAAAAGTTATCGTTAATGCCTTTCAATCATCATCTATTGAGATCAATAAACCCATTGGAGTTTTAAAATTATCACTCGCCACTGATTCTTTATTTTCTTTAACATCAGGCGTTAACCTTGTTGAATTAAACATGAAAGAGGAGTCAATTGCCACTATGTGCAATACGGCGAACAGTACAATAAATGGTTCTATGGAAGATGATTCATCAATCACAATAAATAAAGCTGCTGATTCAACAATTGTCGCTAGTGACAATAGTAAAATAACGTATTGTTATCAGAACTGACGTTTTATAGTAAATATGTAATGGTAGTCTTAATTTGATAGGGGTCGATCATGACAATACAAACAGTCACATTTTCAATTAATAACAAGCTTTCCATCGCGGAAAATATAATCGAATATGTACAAAGCCATGAAGATAAATTTTCACCTGCTTTGTTCACTAAACATGATCAACAAGATCTTCGATATCAATTTGCAACAGCTAGCTTAAATGTTGATATGGTAGAAATGGCACAAGATTCAAATAGTGGTGTGATCAGTGTAAGTTACGGTATTCATTTCTTCTGGCCCTGTAATAACCAAGATGAAATTGATCACTATAAAGAAACACTAAACTTTGTAATAAGAGAGGAGAAAGTAACGATTGAACTCGTTGAGCATGAACCATGGATTGTGCTGTAAACAAAAACAGCCACTCAGAAGAATGGCTGCTTTAGATAGCATCTAATTATTCGTCACTCTCAAAACCAAATACACGATCTTGGATATACACCATATCGCAATCAGTTTTGTATAAAACACTATGTATTCTGTTTGCTTGAATATAACCCGTTTGGCCTGCAGTTAGCGTCATTTCATCACCATCTTTAGCGAGTTCACCATCTTTCTTGACGTAAAATTGAATAACAATTTCACCTTTAACAATGATCGACATGTCATCATTAGGATGATGATGGGGTGCTTCAAACGTACCAGCTTCCCATCGTTCAAGTAAAGCTGTTACACAGTTTTCATTCTTTTCATCTGTATCTCGGAAACTAAAACCTGGCATATCAGGTTCTTTTGTAAAATCAGACCAGATGTTTTTAGAAACAAAATCACTCATAATAAAACCATATAACTATTTGAAGATATAGTTATTATAGGTGAAGAAAGTTATTTTATAGATAGCCAAAAAAGAAAGATAAAAAACCAAATTGACGTGCTACAAAATCAGGTTAAGAATCTTATATCTTAATTAATACATATCGTGATCGTTGTATAACCAATCGTCTGCTTCATCAAACATGTCCTGTAGCAGTGCTTCAACGCGTTCTTTATCATCGGCAAAACCACCAAGCACTGTGAGATTATTTCCACCACCAAGACGAACACGAATATTTGCATCCGGCCAGTTCATTAATACTCTTCTGTTAAATTCATCATCAATCTTTGAAAAATGAGCATCAGATAGGTTGAGTTTATTAAGCATTAATTCAATACGCATATAGTAATTACATCCAACTGTATATAACAACACTGATTTTATAAACAGTAGTAACTAACATCAATTCAAGATTTAAATCGTTGTAATTAGTTGTATTCATTAATACTGTTGCCCAATAACAACAGAGATCTTTGTCACATCTTTAATGATAGTTAATCAAAATAACGTTCATTTGATACTGTCATAACGCCATTCATTAACCCACACTGAAAAAGCGATTAGCATTTCAATAAAAATAATTTACAGCTTAAACAATAAGTATCAAAAATAAATATTTTAAACGAAATTTGGAACTTATTGTTATTCCTTTTTGTCAAAATAGTTCTATCATTATTCCAACAGCAAATAATAGGATATAAAAAATGACAACTTTCACATTACATAGCCAAGACATTGTAGAAGGCCAATTAAAAGACAAGCGCTTTTCATTTAACAGCTTCGGACACGACGGTGATAACGTTTCTCCGCAGCTATCATGGGAAAACGCACCTGAAGGAACAAAAAGTTTTGCAATAACTTGTTTTGATCCAGACGCACCAACAGAAAGCGGATTCTGGCACTGGCAAGTGATCAATATCCCAGCATCGACTACATCACTTGAGCAGGGCGCATCAGGTAAACTTGCGGCTGGTTTAGAGATGCGTAATGACTATGGGTTTAACGGTTACGGCGGCGCTTGTCCTCCTGAAGGTCACGGTATGCATCGTTACCAATTCACAGTATGGGCACTGCCAGTAGAAAAACTTGAAGTGCCAGATGATGCATCATGTGCATTAGTTAGCTTTATGCTAAACGCAACAGCATTGGGCAAATCAACGATTACCCCAACATATGTTCGATAAATAACGCTTATATTAATAATCATTGAGATAAACCTTGTGTCTATTTATTGTGTATCATCAATAACCAGTCACAAGGTTTATATAATAAAAACATGTCAGGCATAATCAAACTTAATTATTATAATGGTAATCGACCGCAGCACCTGCGTAATGTACCGATTATTTACCCTTCCATTTTCTGGATTCAACAGGGTAATAAACAATTGCATTGGCAAAATGACTGGATCACCTTCAATAGCAATAACTGGTTATTGGCACATGGCAATACATCATTGACCTTTATCAATACCCCTAACCAAACCCAATTTTTCTCAACCCAACTGAGTTTTTTGATCCGACCAACGGATGAGCAAATTCAACGGTCGCAAGAAAATCAGAAAGACGGTTTAACACCTGAATATAGCCTAGATGGAACGGCGAAATACTTATGGCAAAGTATAATAACAATGCCGAAGGATATTCAGCCCAACGTGCAAACACATATCGTTAATGCATTATTTGAGCATCTTGCTAACAATGGTTATCTTCATCAGTTATTTTCAATGCGAAATTTAAGCTGGCGAGACAAGTTAACCCAATATTTTAATGATGATCCCAAAGCCAATCATTCAATTGAATCGGTCTGTGATCATTTCGGATTAAGTAAATCGACATTAATTAGGCGCTTAAAAGACGAGAATACCCAATTTAGGGATGTATTAGCAGAACTGAGAATGGGTTATGCATTAAGCTTATTGCAAACTAAGCCATATTCACAAATAGAGCTTGCGCATTTATGTGGTTACAAATCAGAAGCCCGATTTGCACAACGTTTTCAACATCAGTTTGGTCTGAGCCTAAAACAATATCAAAAAACATTTGAATACCACCATTAAGATAAATACCATTCTTTTATTTTAGCGATAATGGTATTTATCTTTATATTCAATAATATCAATCCATTAACGGATAAATAATGCCTCTAATTGAAGGGCAATGGCATCCGCTAATTGGTGCGTTGAAATGTTACGTTCTATAGTATGCAGTGGCATATTGCCAGACTCTACCACACTTAACCAATCAGAAATCATCGCATCAAACCCTTTGGTTGCTAACATTGGCATCCAATCTTCTGATGTTAAAATTCTTTCTTCATTATTTAGCCAGCGTTGACCACGCATAAAAGAAGTAAATTGGTAAGATTGGTTATGATAAGTGGCAGAAACACATTCATTGGTAATGCCGTTTAAACGATTCATCGAAGCATGTAGCAGACATTGTCCTGCTTGCCATTGCACATCAACACGTGAAAGCTGATCACCAAACATTTGATGAGTAACATAAACATCATCGAGTGTCGATTTAGTATTTAAGTTAACGCTATCAAGTGCATGAATAAAATCATCAAAGATAAAGGTGTGAATATCACCAACCAGATTATGGCGATTTTTTTCCCAACGCAGTGAATGTAATTCACCAATATTTCCGGAAGCTAACTCTGGTAGATGTTTGTTAAATAGAGGGATATGACGACGGTTAAAACCAACATAAAGTGGGGTGTTATGTTGTTCTGCAAGCTCGTAAAGACGTTCAACGTGCTCTGCATTATCAACTAACGGTTTATCAACAAACGTAGGAATACCTTGCTTTATACACCAATGCGCTATGTCATAGTGACTACGTGTTGCAGCATGGATCATCACCGCATCTATATTCTTTTTATTTAATTGGCGGTAATCATCAAAACAGCAAGTGACATTATGCTTATCAGCTAATGCATTTAAAACGGTAGGGTTGCGTGTACAAAAAATTAACTCTACATTTTTCAGTTGCGTCATAATTGGGAGATACGCTTTCTGTGCAATATCACCTAGCCCAACAATTCCTATTCGCATTTTTAACCCTTAACGTATTGGTTTTATGAACCGAAATGCTTTATATCTCAAAGAAGCTGAAGCTAGGCTTAAGACATTCACTTTAACGGTGTTTATTTTCCGAACTCTCTTGGCTTAAAGTAGGATCATCATACTTTTTCATTTTCTCATTAAATTTATCTTCTCGTTTATGATAGATAGATTGTAATGAAATTAAACAGATAACGCAGCTTGCCACACATTTTAAAAGGGAAATAATAATGCAATGGGGCAGTGTGGTTGTCCGATGTAATGTTAAGTAAAATAACTCACAAGTATAAACAATAGTAGATACTAACGACGCGTAAAAAAAGATTTTGTTTGTTGCTATGGGCATCTTCACAATAATAACTCTGTTTAATATGCTTCTATCTATAAAACGTAACATAATACCCCTTAAGAATAACAGCGATTGAGAAAATATTTTATAAATTAATTACATAAAGTGATGATTTTATACATTAAGGCCATTTTTTGAACTAAAATTAATCCGAACAACATTCAAATGCTAAACAACCGTTAGTAATATTTTGAATTACTAGACCAATATAGAATGTAAGCTTATGTTTATATAAATAGCCTAATTGCCAATGGCTGAACGATATACCTAATGAAGCTAATCAGAAAAGGGATGAAATTGAACACAAATGCGTTAACATGGTTATGAAACATCTTACAGCATGGGGCACTCACCAAGCGATTAAGCCCTAGCATCATTAAAATACTCACAGAGCTCAATCTTGGTGTAGGCTTTACTCTATATCCTATTATTCTATTAGAATGAGGGGATTATCAATAAAATGAGCAACATAAAACATTAGTAAAAGCGATGAGATCAAATAGATTGATAAATTGAGATCATAGTTTCCGAAATATAACCGTTTTATTTAGCACATTAATCATGTTCAATACGCAATAATATTATTTATAGATTATTCTATTTACACAGTTTTTGGGATAGCACATGCTTTCAATATTCAACGCTGCAGAAATGTTCGCACTTATTCTTACTCTCGCGACCTTAATAACAGGTGTTATTTTCGCGTTAGATAAGTTCGTGTGGCAACCTAAACGAGAAGGGGTTAAACAGGAGAACACAGGTTGGGTTGCTCAAGCACGCTCAATGTTTCCGGTGTTATTTGCTATTTTAATTATTCGATCATTTATTATCGAACCTTTTCAAATTCCAAGTGGCTCTATGCAGCCGACATTAGTACCTGGTGATTTTATTGGGGTAGAAAAGTTCGCCTACGGCCTACGCGATCCTATTTTCCACAAAACATTAATCCCAACAGGTAAGCCACAACGTGGTGACATAGCAGTATTTATTGATCCATCAAATCCGAAAATTGATTTAATCAAACGCGTGGTTGGTTTACCGGGTGATACTATTATTTACCAAAACAAAACCCTTTATATCAAACCAGCTTGTAACGGACAGAAAGTATGTCCAGTAGCAAAAGAAGTACCAAAACAATATGTTGGCTTAACTAATTTCACTGAATTAGGTACACAGCTAAACGAGTATAAAGAAGAACTGGGTAAGGTGACTCACCACATTCTGCGTGATCCAACTTTACCAGAGCAAATTAATCGTTATTACCAACAGCCAGGTCAACCAATGGGTGTATGGGTAGTGCCAAAGGGTCATTACTTTGCAATGGGTGACAACCGAGATAATAGCTTAGATAGCCGTTACTGGGGCTTTATGCCAGAGCAGAACTTAGTAGGTAAAGCGACCTTCATTTGGATTAGCTTTACTTTCAACCATAACCCAGACTCAATGTGGCCACATTGGTTACCTAATGGTGTTCGCTTCAACCGTATCGGTAGCATTCATTAGAACGATAACCAAACAATAAGATAAAACCAGAAAAACCGACATGCTAACAACATGTCGGTTTTTTTATTAGTCTGTAATATTTTGAATCAGATTATACTTATCTGACTCTTTCTTCGTTACCCAGTGCTCGCCACTTGCTGGTGCAGAATCTAGCGTGTACATGTAGAAATCGACACCTTTATCACCAAGCATAGTCTTAAAATACGTTGCTTGTTTGCGGTGACTCACATCCGAATACGGGATCTCTTTCGCTGTCTTTTCACCATCAGACCAACTATGCACGCCGACTTGTTTATTAAGCTCAATAGCATTGGTTGCTGCTTTTCGTTCAAGGGTTCGTTCAACACCAGCACTAAATAGATCCGTACCACCAGAGAATACTGAACCATTTTTAGTTACCATAGTGTCAATCTCATGGTTACGGATCATCAGGCCTGTATACATATTTACATCATCGTCAACACTACCATTAATGATATTATCGAACTTCAACATCATCGAACGGTCTTGATATATTTGAACAATATTGGCTAATTGAATAAATGTAGAAATACCTAATGTTGAGCTATTTTGATTGCGTTCTGATACAACTTGGCCAAAGTTATCACGTAAAAAGTTTTTAAATGCCGCAGATGTTTCAATATCAACTTGATCATATTCATTTATGGCTGTTAAAACTGTAGAGCCAATATGCGATAAATACTCAAAGTCTTCATTCTTATATTCTAGTAATATTGGGGTATAATCATTAACTGATTTAGATTGAATAACCGTTGTCTCTTCACCAACTGATTGTACTTCTTTCCCACAGTCAAATTTATCTGAATATTGATTATCACTATAAATAATACATTCAGCTTCTTCATTACGGTTGATCATAAGATCAATCGTTTCGGCATATTTATCCATTAATCGGATAACGGTAATATCGTCATCAAGCTCTTCACCAAACAATACACGATCATATACTTGGCCGTTATAGTAAAAATTTACTGAATTAAGAACTTGATCACGGTCGTTATAAAGCTCAGTGATCTCTTCATTATTAAAATTATAATCTGCCGCTGGTTTAGTTACTTGTTTAGTAATTGTTGTCTTACTATCTGAAACTGAACCCGAGTTGCAACCGGCAAGTACCATAAGCGATGATGCGAGTAATAGTTTTCTATAAGAAGTCATTTAAACCCTCTATATTTGTTCGGTGTTTTCTGGAATGTGCTCAGGTTATGGAAATCCGTGTTTTTCGTCTAAACCATAACCACATAAAAACCAAACCAAAACCAAACCTTCAACTAACAAATTGATATTATTAAAAAATAACTGAAGATTAAAAAGATGGTAAATTTATATAAACAACAAGTGATTATAACCATCAACCATACCTATCATAGTTACAACGTCACTTATAGGGCTGGTTTTATACTGCCGCATATAGCAGTGAGCCATATTAAGGATATAAAAAAAACCTGTACTGATAGCTTCAGTACAGGCAAACGGAAATAGAGTAAATTATAAAAAAGATTATCAAAGAAAGGGGTTAATAAACTTCTACGTCATATTGTTTTAATTACTCAATGTCTTCAACTTTAATTGCTGTGCCGCCGGTATAAGGAGCTCCCCAAGAAAAAGCAGTAACAGTATGACCACCATATAAATCAATAACGGCATTGGCACCAATTTTTCTCGCTTCATCTGCTAATAGTGGGTATAACGTCACAACACTGTCATAACCATATCTAGCATTAGCTTTTACTTTACCTACTTCAGTATATTTTACGTTTGCTGGCAAATAATGCTTAGCAATATAAATTGCTCCTTTAGTTTGCTGACTAATAGGTAAATCAGGCACATTAGATGAAGAAAAATTACTGCAACCATTTATAATTGTACTTAATAATAATACAGAGAAAATACGTTTTATATTCATAAGAAACACGAGTTTAAAATTAGACATTCACGAATATAATTTCAAAATGGAGAAAATAATAAACCTAAACCAAATGTTTTTAAAATATATCAATTGTTCATGATAATAATTACCACATAGCCCAATTATCGAAAGATAAACGACCGTGAATAAAGCAGGGGACAAGCGTTAATTCATGCACTAATTTGCTATATGCGTTGTGTGACACTCACGATCTTCAAATTAACTACAAGCAAATATTTTTATCGTGAAAATAAAAAACATTGATTTATTAAGGGTTAACAGATACCATAATAAAACACCGTTCATATATAGAAGTGAAGTTAGTCGTTTATGAAAAAGTTAATCATTCCATCTTTATTCCTTGCTCTTACAGGTTGTGCTGCACAGACAGGTATTGTTACACCGAAAGAGAATTCTTATACAGTAGAAGCGACTGGCAGCAGTGCGCAAGAAGCAAAACAAATTGCAAATGCGACGGCAAAAAAGACATGTAAAGATTTAGGTAAATCCTTCTATGTGATTTCTGAACAGAGTAATTTCGATCATGCCGTTGATGAGAAAACCACTGAGCTTGCAAACACGGCGAGCAAGTTTTTCTTAGGTGGTGATGTATTAAACTCTGAACATAAAGTTATGATGGAATTTAACTGTAAGTAACTAGCTTCTATAAAATATGGTTCCAATAGGGCATATACCTCTGCGTGTATGTCCTTTTTTATGTTTTAAGCACTAGTACAATTAGCGTTGTAAATCACTTAGTATCAACGCTTTCCTTTAAAGCCCTACAATAATTGCCGATATATATCCCTGATTTTAGTTGGTTTTTGTCATACACCGACTTAGCTATACTGCGCAAGTTTTAAACTCACTATTATAAATAGAATACATAAAGCACTGGATTTACGCTCCAGCTCGCAGAAGGAAAATACATGTCTCAATACGTTGTATGTGCGCTGTATAAATTTGTCGCATTAGATAACTACCAAGAAATTCGCCAACCATTAACTGAATTGCTCGAAGTCAATCACATTCGTGGCACACTGCTTCTTGCTAGTGAAGGGATAAACGGCACCGTAGCAGGTAAACGAGAATCTATTGATGCCTTACTAGCTTGGTTTAAACAAGATCCGCGCTTAGCCGACGTTGTTTATAAAGAATCATTTAATGCAGAGCAGCCATTTAACCGCACCAAAGTAAAACTTAAGAAAGAAATCGTTACTATGGGTGTGGAGGGGATCGATCCTCGTCACGTGGTGGGAACCTACGTAAAACCTAACGAATGGAACGCATTAATTTCAGATCCTGATGTTGTTCTGGTTGATACCCGTAACGATTACGAAGTCGATATTGGTACATTCAAAAACGCCGTAAATCCAAATACAGAAACCTTCCGTGAATTCCCGCAATACGTAAAAGACAACCTCGATCCTAACAAACACAAAAAGGTTGCGATGTTCTGTACTGGCGGTATTCGTTGTGAAAAATCAACTGCATACATGAAAGAGCAAGGGTTTGAAGAAGTTTATCACCTTGAAGGTGGCATTCTTAAATACCTTGAAGAAGTCCCACAAGAAGAAAGCATGTGGGAAGGCGACTGCTATGTGTTTGATGGGCGAGTTGCTGTTAACCACCAACTAGAAAAAAGTGATTACGATGTGTGTAATGCCTGTCGATTGCCAATCACACAAGAAGAGCAATTATCAGAGCATTTTGAAAAAGGCGTAAGTTGTCCAAAATGTATTGATAAACACAGTGATGAGCAAAAAGCCCGTTTCCGTGAACGTGAAAAACAAGTGCAATTAGCGAATGCGCGTGGTGAAACCCATGTCGGCGGTGATGCAGCTCAACTAATAGAGCAACGTAAAAAAGCCAAACTTGCCCATAAAGAGCAGCAACGAGCGGCTAAAAAGTAAGATAAAACAATATCTGCTTTCAAATGATAAAACACAAAAGGAATAGACATTTTTAACTAGAAAGAGTTATTTGTGTTTATTCCCTTTTTATTAATGCAGTTTATGTGTTGATATTTCACCTAATGTTATATGCATACAGTCAATCAATAGTCAGCTAGATACTCTTAATATAACTACAAATAATGCAGTATTCAGTTTCCATCCCGAATCTATTCATATACTTGCCGATCTACAAGTGGGTTGGGAAAAACGCTTCCACAACGGAATGGGTATCAACGTATTATCCGCTATAGGGGATAACACAATAATATCCTCTATAGCGGATAAATTGTAAATATCCGCTATAAGGGATATACTTTAAATATCCTTTATAGCGGATAATTTAAAGTGGGAACCATGCAAATCACATCAGCTAAAATGCTCGCCAATGCAGTGCGAGATCAACGTAAAGCCCAAAGCAGAACCCAAAGTGATACAGCTAAACTGGTCGGTATTAAACAAACCACCGTATCTGCGTTCGAAAATAACCCAGAAAGTACCAAGCTAGAAACGCTTTTTAAATTACTCGCCGCATTAGATCTAGAGCTGCATGTTCAACCGCGTAACACAAACAGCGAACCACACACCACACAACAGAAATGGAATGAGGAGTGGTAAACATGGATGTGTTAACGGTTGCAATGAATGGGATCTTAGTCGGCAGCTTAACCAAAGCAAGCTCTGGTGCGATATCGTTTCAATATGATCCAACATGGTTATCACGAGCAGGAGCTCGTGCGATCTCACTTTCTATGCCGTTACGCCACGATGCTTATCATGGTGATATTCCTTACAACTTCTTCGATAACTTATTGCCTGATAACGAAGAAATTCGCAGCCGTATTCAATCCCGCTTTCAAGCTGCTACCAAACGCCCCTTTGATCTACTAAGTAAAATAGGCGGCGATTGTGTTGGCGCTATTCAGCTTTATTCACCACAACATAGCCTACAAGATGTAAGGCAAATACAAGCAGAGCCATTAACCGAATCTCGAATGGCACAGGTATTACGAGGTTATCAAAGTGATGCGCCACTCGGCATGCTAGATGATATGGACGACTTTCGTATATCTATAGCTGGCGCACAGGAAAAAACGGGCTTGTTATGGTATCAAAATCAGTGGCATTTACCGTTAGGTTCGACCCCAACCAGCCATATTCTAAAGTTGCCAATCGGGATCTTACCGCACAAAAACATAGACTTAAGCGATAGCTGTGAAAACGAATGGTTATGTTTAAAAATCGCGGCAGCATTTGGCTTTGAAGTGAACGATGCCAGCATCATCAATGTTGAAGATGTAAAAGCATTAGCGTTAACGCGCTTTGATCGTCGATGGTCACAAGACGGCAGTTGGCTAATGCGTTTGCCCCAAGAAGACATGTGCCAAGCGTTAGGTGTTGCACCCGCATTAAAATATGAATCAGACGGTGGGCCAAACATTGCCAGTATTATGCAATTTCTATTAGGTTCACGAACATCAACCCAAGATCGAGAAGTGTTTTTCAAAGCACAGATCTTATTTTGGTTGTTAGCAGCCATTGATGGACACGGTAAAAACTTCAGCTTATTTCTAGAGTCTGAAAGCCGTTACAGTATGACACCGCTATACGACATCATTTCTGCTTATCCTTTAATGGATTCAAACAGCATACCGAAACAGAAAGCAAAAATGGCAATGGCATTAACGGGCACCAAGAAATATTACAAATGGCAAACCATTCAGCCTCGGCATTTTTTAAGTACGGCTAAAGCGGTTGGATTTTCTACCCAGCGTGCTAATGAATTAATGACTGAAATGAAAAACCAAGCGCCAAGTGCGATAGAAAAAGTCCGACAGCAATTGCCCAACGATTTTCCTACTGATATTAGTGAATCGATATTTAACGGGGTATTAAAGCAAGCAGGGCGATTGGCATAAAAACAAGTATAAACAAAGGCATAAGCAAACAACCCATGCCTTAAATATGCTTGCTTTAAATACTCTGGCCTTAATACTTATGCCTTCAGAATTAGGGCTTAATTAGCCAAGAGTAGGATAGTCGGTATAACCGTGGTCATTACCGCCAAATAGCGTCGAACCATCCAGATCGGCTAAAGGTTGTTGGTGCTGTAGACGTGAGACAAAATCAGGATTAGCCACAAACGGACGACCAAACGCCACCAAATCTGCATAGCCTTTATTAAGCACTTCATCCGCACGCGCTTGTGTGTAACTGCCAGCAACAATGATCGTATTAGTGAAATACTCACGCAGATCAATTCTAAATTGTTCTGGGATCACTGGCGCATCATCCCAATCCGCTTCTGATAAATGCAGGTAACCAATGTCACGGGCTTGAAGTTGTTTTGCCGCCTCTAAAATAGTCGGGACAATATCAGGGCAATTCATATCTTTAAAAGTGATAAAGGGCGCAAGTCGAACACCCACTTTATTAGCACCAATGATATTACTAACAGCATCAACAACTTCTAGTAAGAAACGAATACGATTTTCTCTAGTGACACCGTAACTATCTGTACGGTGATTAGAGTTAGTCCGTAAGAACTGATCGATAAGATAGCCATTACCGCCGTGAATTTCGACACCATCAAAACCTGCATCAATAGCGCGTTTTGCAGCATAAGCAAAATCTGCGATAACCCGATCAATATCTGCTTGTGTCATTGCTCTTGGTTCAACACATTCGACCATGTTGCCATTGCCTTGTTCATCTGCAATCCACACCTTGGTTTCAACAGGTTTAAGTGCCGATGGCGCAATCGGCTTCTCTCCATTTTGGAATACAGGGTGAGACACACGACCTACATGCCATAGCTGACAAAACATCGCCGCGCCGTTCTTATGTACCGCTTGCGTTACCGAATTCCAACCCGATACTTGCTCATCGGTATAAACACCAGGCGTAAACGAATAACCTTGCGAATCATCAGAAATCTGCGTCGCTTCAGAGATAATTAATCCAGCACTGGCACGTTGTTGGTAATAACTCGCCATCATCGCGTTTGGAACATTACCCGGCTGACTACTACGCGCACGTGTCATCGGTGCCATAACAATACGGTTTTGTAGATTCAATTCGTTAAGCTGTGTTGATTCAAAAAGCTTGCTCATTATCGACACCTTATTTAAGAAGTGGTACGTGGGTTTTAACGCTGAATGATTCCATCCAATCCTTTACTGTGTTGTCCCACTTGATCTCAGGCGCACTAAAGAACCCACGTAAAATAGAGAACATAATCGCGCCATCAATCAAACGAACAGGTTGGCTAGTCTCATTCTTCAAAATCGTTTTTACTTGCTTAATAAGTGATTCAACGTCATTGGCGATATTCGCGGTATCTTGCAATAACGCATCAAAATTTAACTCGTCTGATTCTTTCTTTGCTCGCCAAGCTTGTCGGGCAGAAACCGTTTCAAACTCAGGTAACGCCATGTTTGACCAACGTGGATAGCCGATTTTTTGTAATGGAAGAAACGCGTTTTTTTGCCAATCAAACACAGCCTTAGAAATCTCAATTGTCTCGCTAGACTGAGCTAACTCAATGAAATACTGAATAATATCTAAGCTTTCTGCTAAAGCTTCGCCATCATCTTTAATCAAAAGAGGCACTTGCTTAGTACCGATGAGCGCATTCGTGGTTTTGTCATCATCATAAGCAATACAAGTTACCGTCAGTGGGATATTCAACATTCCAGCCACATAACGGACGCGAGCACTAAAAGGGCAATGTTCATAAATATAAAGCTTCATCGTTATTTCCTATTTAGACATTTTTGTTTTGATGGCGTCAGTATATTCATTGGATAGAATTTGATAATTGGGGTAAATTTAAAAAGATTATTCGGCTGAGCTGAACAATAAACAAAAGGAAAGTGCATGGATAAGTTTTCTGATATGACGTTATTTATCAGTATCGTTAAAAATCAAGGCATGGCAGCAGCAGGCAGAGAGTTAGGTTTATCACCTGCAACAGTAACAGCTAGGCTGCAAGCATTAGAAGATCGCTACGGTGTTAAGCTGCTTAATCGCAGTACTAGGCATATTTCTTTAACTGAATCTGGTGCGCTGTACCATCAAGCCTGTTTAGAGATAATAGATAGCGTAAAAGAGACAGAAAACTTACTTCAAACCGGTAGCCAAGAAGTACGAGGGACGCTAAAGATCTCGGCGCCACGAGACATAGGCAAACAATACATCTCACCCATCATATCGGCATTTTGCGAACGATACCCAGACGTTGTGCCGTACTTGTATTTAGACGATAAGCTCACCAACTTAGCAGAATCGGGGATTGATATTGTGATCCGTTACGGTGAACTGGCAGACAGTAACCTTATCTCTCGCAAACTGGCAGCCAGCAGGCGAGTGTTATGTGCAACGCCTGAATACTTAGCAAACAAAGGCACGCCCGTAACACCGCAAGATCTCGCCGATCATCATTGTTTAGCCATGATCCGCAGTAATGAAGAACTGAAAACATGGCACTTTACAGACGACAACCAACAAACAGTGATAACCCTAGTACCGAAACGTTTTTCAGATGATGGCGAAGTGATCCGACAGTGGGCATTAGATGGAGCAGGCATTGCGTTAAAATCGATATTAGATATTCAGCACGACATACAAGAGCAACGATTAGTGACGGTGCTTGATGGTTACATGAAGAACTTCAACGCATCGACATCTTCAGCCAGTGCCGACTTAAACGTGATTTACCAAAGCCGCCAGTATCAACCCAAACGGCTTCGATTGTTTATTGAGTTTTTGTTGGAGCGATTTGGTGAAACGTTGGGGTAGAGATTAAATTTAAAGATGAATAATAAATATTATGCTCAAGAATACCTAAGAGGTATACACTTAAACTTCTAGAGTTAGTAATCAGCATTGGCATTCTAATTTCAAATAAGTTTACTCTAAATAGAGATATCTTAATGTAAATAATAAATGCCGAAATAATCGGCATTTATTTCACAATTCTTTATATGAATTACTTTCTAAATAAGAATTCACATTAACAACATATTGATCAAGAAAAATAAAAACACGTTCTTTTATCTCGACAAGTTGGGGGGTTGTTAAATCTTGGCCTATATCTGAAAAAGACTTATTACCATGTGCGAGGTTATTTCTATTAATTTTAATAGACTCTAAATCTCTACCATCACTAACAGGCTGTATACCATATTTATGACAAACTCTCCTTACACCGTCAGCAGATAAGTTTCCAGAAACACCAGAAACAAAACGGCCAAATTCAATTTCACTTGTATTTATAGCATCAACGAAATGACTGTAAACAGTTTCAGTTACTTCACTCTTTGGACATGAAATAATACTTTCTGATTTTGAATGCCACCATACTTTACGTAAATCTTCTTTTATATCATTAAATTTTAAACGCTCATCTTTAATGCGGTCATAAATACTTGTTATCCCATTCATGACTGTTGCTTCAATTAAATTATATAAAAGTAAATAAAAAGAAGCTTTACATACTTTTGATTGAACAGCACTTATAAAAAAATTATTACCATCAATATCAGATAATTGTGCTCCATCATTATCTAAAATTGTAATTAACTGAATATAACTATCAATTTCAGCTTTTCTCTTATCATATTCAGCAGTAAATGCTTCCATTTTACATTACTCCTGAAGTAGCCAATCACGAACATACTCAACTCTCCCTTTTAGTTTAGGGCCAGAATTACTAGCATGAGACGTAACATGTTTGATAAATTCTTTTGAAGTTAAGAAGTCGCTACCTTTATTTTCAAGGTTTGATTTCACCTCTTGTGCTAAGGTTACACCAATAGCAATTGCTTCAAAGCGGACTCGAGGCGTTGAATTTGCTTTGATGGTTTTTTTAAAACCAAATGGGAAATTGATTTCTACATAATCAAGCATTTTTGTAAATTTTTGTGAATACTCATCTCGATCAAAATCAACATCATTCATTTTTATCAGGAAATCATCTAAAAACTGAAAAACAGAATGTTTAAATTTTAAATAATCTTCTGAATAAGCGAAGAAACGAAGAATTAATTCCTCTCTTTCACCACGTTTAATATTCTTGGCTGAAACTGGACAGAGTTTATTAAACTTCTCGTGTTTGGCTAATTCACCAATAAAATCATAAAATGGCCCACTGAAACTACCTTTACGTATTTCTGAGTTCTTAAGAGCTTCACTTCCTGTATTTATACGTTCAAACATATCCAATCTTGATTGTTTGGATACTGTTTCAGGAAGAATAACCATCCGCGTAGAACGGTCTAAAAACTTTCTTTGTTGGGATGTAGGTAACATATCAAAAGTAAAATTATTTATCAGATCTAATCTTTCTAACTTTGTTAATGTCAATTTATTATTACAGAAATCATAAAGCGTGTTTATACGCTGTGCACCATCTAAAATTTCAGTTCTACCATCTGAGTTCTGAACACCAAAAAGAAAAGGGATTGGTAACCCCATAATTACGGATTCGATAAATTTACTTTGTTTAGCCTTATCCCATACAAACTCACGTTGATATTCTGGTATGAAGAAAAACTCTTTTTCAAAACGGTTAACCATTACCTCTACAACGTATTCTTTTGTATCATAAGCAATGCTTGTTTGGGATTCTCTAAGTTGAGTATCAATTAATTCTAATGTATCTGCTGTGATATGCTCATTCATTATTATAGTTTTCCATAAATATTATAAGTTCTTTTGATAAAATCGGAGGTACAGCATTTCCAATCATTTGTTGTAAAGCACCTCGTGAACTAACAATTGAAAAATCGTACCAATCAGGAATTCCTTGAATTCTAGCTGCTTCATGTGGTGTTATAACTCGAGCTTTACTTGGATGCAAAAATCTACCTTGCCCCATAGATCCGAAACCACCCGTTATTGTTTGAGATGGCTTGTCCCAGTTTAATCTTCCGTACATCGATTTATAAGAATGATTACCTTGATGACACTTAGGTCTATATTCATTTGGTAAATCATACAAATTATTATCTAAAAGATACTTAACTCTTTCTTTGTTTATTTTTGTCATTCTTGATGGAGTATTATAAATATCAATTTCACTACAGTTAACTAGGTCTGAAATAACATCACGTAAAGTCTTTTTTTGAAACTTCAAATAAATGTTATTAAAAATATCATCAGGTATAAGCTTTTTAGAGCCAAGTAGTATATGACGTTTTCTAGTTTGAGCAATTCCTAGACTTTCAAAATCCACAACGTATTCACGAATATTATATTTATTACTTAAGATATTGGATACAGTTTTTACAACACCTTGTGATGAATGAATAACATTAGGAACATTTTCAATTAAAAAATGCTCAGGTTGAAAATGATCAATTACTTTCAAGGTTTCCAAATATAAGTTATTACGAGGATCAATTCTTCTAGATTTATTGTTTAAGTCAGAGTTACCTTGACATGGAGGACCTGCAAATAAATAATCAATTTTTTCTTTTTTAATTTTTTTTAGGTCAAGATCTACTATATTATCTGCATGAAAGTTTTTAACCTCAAAATTATGATTATATACATCATTACAGAATGAATTCATATCACTTGCAAGAACAATCTCAAATTGACAATCCAGATGTTGAGCTGCCTCATAGGCACCGATCGTTAAACCTCCTAATCCAGAAAACAAATCAATAACTTTCACTAAAAAATCTCTCAAAATATTACACTTTTCTGATTCTATTACTTTTCTAATCATTTAGGAATTACAATACAACAGAGTTAATAGAAAACATCTGAATTGGTCAGAGAATGAACAGATAAGAAAAAGAGATATAAGAGTAGTTAAGTACTCTAGTCTCAAGAAGCTAATCTCGTATTACTAGATAAAGTAACAAAACGTACTGTAATCATAACAGATATCGTTTTTTGCTCGATTTAAAGAGAGAATAAGCATACTCAAATAAAGATGTGATCTTACAAAAATCCAACGGAAAATATTCTATTTTCAGTGTGTTATTACTTCTCACTATTCTCATCAACCAATTCAACTTGATTTGGAACCAGCCAAAGGATTGAGAAAAACACAATAAACACCACTAAAGTTGTTAAAAACAAATTTTGGACATGGCTATTAATCAATGAGTATAAAAATGAAGAAAAGAATACCAGTGTTAATCCAGTAATTTTTCTACGACGGTTTGATACCATAAGTGCCGAACATTTCACGCAGCGATATTGAGTTGTGTATTTGCTACAGAACAAATAACTAAGGGAAATAGGAGAGTGACAGTTAGGGCATTGATGCTTAGCCATAAAGATTCCTAAGTGTTGTGTTTGTCGAATAATCCAACTTGAACTTTACCAAGTTAGCTCATCTCTTTACAAACATCTGCACCAAGCAAGATTAACGTTTGGCGACCATCTCACATAATGATGAATCGCCATGTATCGATTAAAACTTGTTTTCACTGTTGTATTTGTTAGTGATTTTGAAGTCATTAAGGTCTAAGTCTTCTAAAAACTCAAAACCGTGATGCTCATGGTAATACCAAGCAGCAAAGCCAATGATCGCAAGTATAATTAATTTTTTCATACAATCCTTTGTTTTGTTAACGGTTAAACCAACAACGGCAATCCATGCCGTGTACCCAAGGAAAATAATATACAAAACAATAACGCTGTGATTGCAGTATCAAATGGCCAATCTGTGTATTAAGCAAATGAATAACACTGAAACAGATTCAAATACCAATACAAGTTGTGATGATCGTTATGGTTAAGACGAGAAGCGTGATAATGATTTCGCATACAGCAAGGTGATAAACTTTGGCAATTAAAATGGTTGAGATTCAAATCGTTAAAATTTAAACATCAGTAACAGCATGATTTAAGTTCGTCTAAGAACATCTGTGATTTGAATCTTTAAACGAAGATATGATGAGCGTTAAACACGCCATTTAAAATAGGTTCAGACTAAACATAGCCGTTTTTAAGGCAAATACCATTACTTTGGGATCTACACCTTTGGTGCGCATTATGTACCTTATGTTAAATAGGATATCTAGCTTATTATCGGTCATAGACAGCAAACTAAAGTGTCACATGTATTCATCTACTCTGCTGATTTATTGATAGTTTTGGTTTGTTACAGGGTTATTTAACAGTATTGCGTATTTACCATAAAATAGGTAATTACCATTAATAATTCTTGTTCTGCGAACGCTATGCATTCTTGAACAAGGATTATTTGGAATTACCAAAAAAGAACAGCCTCAAACGCTATTAGAGTTTGAGGCTGCTTTAATGTTACTTGATACTTAACTTACTTTTCGCCAACCAATTTCAATGGATTGGAATTGCTCGGTAAGTAACGTAACGAAAACATAGCGTCTGGATGGCATGTTTTTTCGTTCAAAATGCTGTCGAATTTTTCTTTACTCACACGATCGGCTTTGAAACTTTTAGCCGCTTTATCTTGCACGAAGATTTCGCGGATAATGCCGACATTACAGCCTAAGTCATCTAAGTAAGCATGGCGTTCATCTGTCGATAATGCTTGTGTTCCCGCACCATCTTGTACATAAACAATTAAACCTAAGTTGGTAAGTTGATCTGTCCATTGTTTTATCTGGCTTTGAGTTAATTGGCCTGATAAGTAAAGACTGATCATTAATGGCTCATCATACCGTTTTACTTGCTGCTTTAGGATTTGTGCCAGTTGCTCTCTTTGTGCCGGTGTTTTGAAATCGTAATCTGATAACTCTAACGGTAAATATAAACCTTGTACTTTGTTTGAGTGTATTCTTAACCACGTTTTCCACTGCATGTATGATTTATGCAGTTTGTTAAAGTACTCTGTTAAATACACTTTTTGCTCAGTAGCATTGGTATGTATCTCACGGAAATAATTAGGATCGGAATATAATCCGACCCATAATTTTATATTATCATCTTGCAATGCTTCCATACGCTGCGCTAACCAGCCGTGAGACTCTCCAAAGGTTTGATTGCCGTATTGTGTCCATTGAATGACGATGTTTTTTATACCTATACCCCTGATTTCTCTACCAAACTCTTTCCATTGCTGTTGTGAGATATCACGATCTTGATTAAGCGGTTGATAGAAAATACTAAGATTTTGACTATCTGCCTTTTGCTGACAGCTAGTTAAAAAGATAAGGAAAAACGCAGTAAGACAGCATCGTCTGATTTGTTTCCCTGTGAACTTTGTAGTGTATGTTGCCATTCAAGACCTACTTCTGAATCTACGTCTAAGCCATTGTATTTGGTGTAATGTGAATTCCAGTT
This sequence comes from Photobacterium sp. GB-72, assembly GCF_003026095.1. NCBI lineage: Bacteria > Pseudomonadati > Pseudomonadota > Gammaproteobacteria > Vibrionales > Vibrionaceae > Photobacterium > Photobacterium sp. GB-72. Next base: position 40,349 of record NZ_PYNV01000015.1, read on the forward strand.
CCAACTTGCTCCTAAACCTGCCACAGTAGATGTGTTGTCACTGTCGTCGGCCCATTGTATAAATGTGTATGGCGTAAGTCTTTGTTGGTAATCATTTTTCATCTTGAATGTTTGACCAATTTCGTAACGACCAAACAAAATATAGTCATTTGTATTATCTAGATATAATAATCCGTCAGCATAAACGCTCTGATATAACCAATGATTGAGATCAGGCTTCCATGCTTTTGACCATTTATCGTTTGAAAGTACGTTTGAACTAACACGTACATAAGGTCGTAATTTATGGTCATCGCCTATTACTTGTTGGCGAACACCGGCTTTTAAATAAGTATCATGGCTTGCTATGGGTTGGACTTGATACGATAAATCCAAGTCAGTGGTATTGTCTGATGATGTATTAGCAAATCCCCCATTACTTAATGCTGCAATAGAAAATGCACTGCGTGGGAGCCACGGATGTTCAAAATAGTATTTAGCATCACTGTATAAGAAGTAGTTTCCTGCTCGACTAGATACCCCTGGCATTGCTTGTTGTTGATCAGTCCCAATCCAACCCGCGATATTATATTTCCAGCCTAAATTGATGTTTTTATGTGAGCTTTGTAAGTAATTTATCAGTTTCTTGTTTGGTGCTGGGCTAGTTAGCTCCTGATCAATAGCGGCTTTATATAGCTGTGATGAAAGTGCTGTATCACCGTTTTTATTTGCGATATCGGCATATTCTGCAGTCATATTGACATCTTTTTTATACTTCAGATGTTGATATGCATTAGCAAACGCCTGCTGCGCTAACTCTGGGTCTTTTTGATAAGTTTGGTAACCTAATAGCGCACTCGCGTTACCGGTTTTGTCGCTTTCAAACAATTTTTTTGCTAATTCGGTATCGTTATTTTCTGCTATGTATTTAGCAAGATCTTTGATTAATTCCGATGACTGGGTGTGATTAATACCTTGCTCTATACGTGATATTACAGTGGCTTTATCATCCATTTTTTTAGCAATATCAATGCCTAGCTGCCACCACTGTTCATTCTGTTTATCAAAGTTTGATTCCAACCAGTCCTGATTTGCACGCTTTGTTTGCCCTACTTCATTCATCGTTTCTATATCTAAATAACGTGAGTATGGTGGTAGGTTTTTAAAATCTGACGTATTACGCACAGCTTTATGCCAGTATGATTCACTGACCTTATACGCTTTTGCTTTAGCGAACCATTGCGCTAACACTAATGATTGTTGAGCTGTCGGAGCGTTTTTTATTGTTGCCTGATACTGCTCTGCTGCTTTCAATGGATCATGATTAACCACACAATATGCGATCGCTTGGTTTAAATAGTCATTATTTGTTACTAAGCCATCAACCATCTTACATTGCTGCTGTAACTGCCAAACCTGAGGTGACAATGTCACTTTATTTCTGTTTGCGTCCGCAATGATTTGCGGGGTAAACAATGTAATATTACGTTGAGCAATATCTAAGATGTTATTAACAATTTTACGATCGGCCAATAGCTTTTGTTTATGTGTTTGTAAGCCGTATTTAATCATTGATGCTGCGAGTTTATCCCCATTGGAAGATTGTAACGCATTAAACACCGCATGAACTAAATCGGAGTTATGGTGATCATTTTTGTAAATCTGAAAAGATACTCTGGCTGCTTTACTGTATTGTTTTACTTTTGAATAGGCATACGCAAGTTCTCTGCCAAATGACTCCTGATGATCGTTATCTTTTAATAAGTTGATTATCTTCGACCATGCGCGTTGATTCTTGTAGTGCGTTAATAGCACGCTTGTTTTCAATTTCTTTGCACTACTCTGCTTAAAGTCAATTTGTTCTAGTTGGCCATACAACCCTAATTTATCATCAAGTTCGATCCACATTGTTGAGTCTTTCTGCGGATCACATTGCTTCAATTTCATTTTGGCCTGTGTGATATTATCTTCCGATATACTATTCATTGTTTGTTTCAAACAAGGCGTCATTTCGGCAAATTCATTAATGACTTGTTCGTCTAATGAATTTAAGTAATCTCGTTGTTTAATAAACACATCAGAAAGCGCATTATTGTCATATAAGCGATTTAGTTCTTTTCGTGCTTTTTTGTATTGGTATGTCGCCAATAAATGTTCAATATATTGGTTGTAAAACTCTTGCTGATCAGGAAGTGAAATAAGTTTAGACGCATAACTCAGCGCCTTTATCTCATTACCATTCATTAATGTAGTAAGAGCAAGATATTTTAAATCCGTCTGATTACTCGAGTGTGATTGATAAATTGAATCAAGTATTGGTTGTGCTTCAGTATACTTCTTGTCTGAATATAAATGATAAGCTTCATAGCGAAGCGTTATTAACGACTTATATTTATCTGGCTTATTATATGACCATTGTAATGCTTTGGTTGAGCCATACTGTTTATCTATATTGTACAGATTATTAGCAAAGAAACTCTGCATTTGTGTTGCTGTTAGTGTGTCAGCAATTTTTTTCAACTGTTCCTGCGTGTAAAACTTGCCATTTTTTGCGTTATTCAACCAGACATTGAGAACCTCATTACCCCTCTCATTCTTTGGTATTTTGGTTAAATATTTTAATTGCGTTTCAATCGGCTTACCGGCACTTACAGCTAACTGATAAGCGAATTTTAAAAAAGGAACATGGTTCGGAACAATAATGAGTGCGTGATCCACTTCTTTCAATGCTGCATTGTATTGTTTGTTTTTTTGTTCCTGATACGCCTTATCAATATACGGATAAGTGCGAAAATGCTCTGAATCTGTAAGATGCGCATAAATATTAGCTGACGCATGTACATTAACACTCATAAATGCACAAGCCATAGCGATTGATGTTCTTTTGAAGTTATTCATAAGTACTGTTTGCATTCATTAATAAGTTGATTAACATTCATTTGCTGTGAAGCTTGAAGCTCCAATGCTTTGTCTATGGCTTCTTTTGTCACGTAATGGTGCTGTATTAAAAATGCACCAAAACTTTGCTCATATTCTTTTTCATAAGCAAGGATAGCCTGATTCAGCACCGCTGACTCTATTTGTTTACTCATTAATAAACACTGACCTAGTTGACTCTGTGTTGCAAAGTACTGATCAATCAGAGTGTTGTAAGCCTCTTGAGAAAGATTTTTCTTACCAACGGTTTCTTCAATCACTTTATGGGGATTAATCTCTTTTTGCTCTAAATACCAGTAGCGTAAACCTAATGTCACAGCACCATTAGTCGTAATCACTGATTTTACAGGGCACTTTAATCGTCTTTTTATCGTTGCTAACGCTACAGGGCTTAATGGCATTTCTTTACCTAGCACGAGCATTTCACCGTCTTTTCGTAGTGGCAGTACCGAGTACTTCAATGCCAGTTTTTTAGGTAACAATTCAATAAGTGCTGGATCTAAATCAAAGGGATCACAGTGTTCAAATTCAGATTCAAATTGCTCAGCAATTGCTTTACTTAAATCGTCATTGCTCACAATACCTTGCTCAACTAAGTACGAGCCGAGTAAACGGTCTTTCGGCATATTAATTAATACACTATTCAGCATTTCTTCCGTTATTTTATTGTTTTCTTTTAAGATCTCTCCAATTGGCTTTTTCCGTATTTCATCTTGAATGCTTGGAAAATCATGGGTAGTTTTATCCCAAGCAACACGCCTTGCATCACCTTGTTGAATAACTTGTGTAATAGCACGAACGTTAGCAGCAAAGTTAATAACAGTGCCCCAACATAAACGTAGTAGTGATAGCACGCCTTCTAAATAACCATAGTATTGGCTCACAAAGAAAAAACGTTGGAATAAGCGGTTAATAAACAATAAGGTATTAATCACTAAAAGAATATGAGTGGTCTTATCGTTAGCAATTATAGATAGGAAATGGAAGCCATCTTTCACAAAGTAGGAATAGATTGTTAGTCCCACTAATTGTAAAAAGATAAGCATAGATAGAAAGCCTATCGTATTGTTAATAAAACCTCTTCTGTCACGCCATAAAAAGTAATTTAACTTCCAATCGCTCGTCCATTTGGTATTTTTAAAACCTTGGAAAACGATACCAATAATCCAGCGGCTTTTTTGACGGACAGCTGTACTAAATGTTGTAGGGAAATATTCACGCACACAGACAACGTTACCGTCATGCAGGGATACCCCAATTGAGTCTTCTTTGAGTGTTGATTGGTCTTTATCAATAATAGGGAAACGTACAAAGATTTCGTTCATTCCCCATTGCTTCAGCCGTAAACCAATATCGTAGTCTTCCGTTAATGATTGAACATCAAATGGTAAACCATCACCTGCCACTAATAGTTTTAAAATCGCTTTACGGCTAAAACATGTCCCCACACCAGCACTAGGTACTTGTCCTGCTATCGCTTCTCGAACAACAACATCTTTACCATGTAATTCAGCAAATTCATCAGCGTAGTGGCCCGGTGTCATTTGATACCATTTACGGGTATAAGGATAAACAGGCAACTGAATCAGATCTTTTTCAGGCAATAAGTAGTTGTAAAGGCGCAGTTCCATTGGTGAAACAATGTCTTCTGAATCATGGAGAATAAAACCTGAAAATTCGATTTTTGCTTTTTTCTCAAACTCTATAATTGATGAAATAATATTGTTTAAGCAATCTGCTTTACTGGTTGGCCCTGGGCGAGCACACACCACTTTATGTACGTTAGGAAAACGAGCACAAACACGATCAACATCAGCTTGTGTTTCAGGGTCGTTAGGATAAGTACCAACAAAAATTTGATAGTTTTCATAATCTAAGCGAGATGCTGCCAGCTCAGCCATTTTATCGATTACGCCAAACTCTTGCCATGCTGGTACCATGATCGCTAATGGCTGCTCTTCTTTTTGATAAAGATCATTTACATTTTTACGTGAAAATCTTTTATAAACGGTGCCCTTTCGCCAAAAATGGCGTATCCAGTAGTAGAGATCGATGAACAAGTCATCGATACCACAAATACATAAAATCACCATGGTCACGAACAGTACAACGCGTAAGCCATATAAGTAGTAGAGAAAATAATCGAACATATCCATGATTAGAACTCGTGCACTCGCTTACAAATAAGGGCTGATGCATCGCCTTTACCGTATGGGTTTAGACAATCTTCAGATTTCCCTTGCAGCAACAGTGTCAACGCTGCATCGACAATACGATTACTATCATCGGCTCCCGCTAATATAGATAATCCTAAATTTAGCGCTTCTGGGCGCTCTGTCGTTTCTCGTAAAATTACAACTGGTGTTCCATAAGTCGGTGCTTCTTCTTGGATACCACCAGAGTCTGTCATAGTCAGCACAGATGAAGCAAGAGTCTGCTGCAAGGCCAAATAGTCCAGCGGCTCGACAATTGATAGGTTTTCCACCCCACTTAAATTATCCATCACAGCTTGCTTAACTGTTGGATTTGGATGCACCGCCAAAACAAAGCGCAACTCAGGCTTTAAGTTAATAAGTTTCTTAATTGCTTCGCTAATGGTAGGAATAGACAGCCAATTTTCACGACGATGAGCAGTAACAAGTACTGTATTAGTCGCTTCAAGGTTAATGATACCTTTGTCTAATAATAATTTTTGCGCATCAATTGCTGTATTACCTGTCACTATCACAGATTCAGGTTTTATACCTTCTGCAAGTAGTGCTTCCTTTGCCATTTCTGTTGGAGAAAAATGCAAATTTGCAATACGAGCGACTAAGGTTCGATTCGATTCTTCTGGAAAAGGATGTTGCAAGTTACCTGAACGCAAACCAGCTTCAACATGGCCAATGCAGGGTATTTGAGCATAAAACGCAGCCATAGCACCGGCTAATGTAGAGCTTGTATCACCATGAACGAGGACACAGTCGTATTCGTTCTTTTGTAATACCGATTGAATATTTACCATTAAACCAGAGACTAAATCCGTTAATGTATTTCCTTCTGGACGTTGAAAGAAATAATCTGGTTTGATGTCAAAAACTCGAAAAGTTTGCTCTGCAAGCGTGTCATGTTGCCCTGTATGGCACCATTCAACCCACTTTTTTTGTTTTTTAAATTCAGCATATACTGGTGCCATTTTTATTATTTCTGGTCTAGTCCCTGTAATAATAAGTGTTTTCATAGATATTTACTCAAACTATTTATAACTCAAAACCCATCTGAAATTTTAATATTAAATATTAATATAAAACTCCCCTATAATATCCAAAAAGCTATTAACCAATGATTGTTAATATTTATTAATGAATATGTAGTAAAAATAAATAAAATTAATGACTTTTACGTAACTTTCAATCAACCTATAATTCGGACTGAATTTACGCTAATAAAACAATATATTCAATTATAAAAAGAAAAAAATAATACACCGTTTAAAATGATTGTAAGGAAAAGGTACTTATATTCTCTCCAACATCAGGAATTACATATACTTAAAACTAAAAAAGAGCGACATATCGCTCTATTATTTAATTGAAATATAATTTACTGCAAATTTATATTTCAATTTTAAATATAAAAAATATACCCACAATGAAATTACTTTTCGCCAACTAATTTCAATGGATTGGAATTGATGGGTAAGTAACGTAAAGAAAACATAGCGTCTGGATGGCAAGTTTTTTCGTTCAAAATGCCGTCAAGTTTTCCTTTACTTATACGATCAGCTTTGAAACTTTTAGATGCTTTGTCTTGCACGAAGATTTCGCGGATAATGCCGACATTACAGTCTAAATCATTTAAGTATGCATGCCGTTCATCTGCCGATAATGCTTGAGTTCCCGCACCATTTTGTACGTAGACAATTAAACCCAAGTTCGTAAGTTGCTCTGTCCATAGCTTTATCTGTTTTTGAGGTAATTCACCCGATAGATAAAGGCTTATCATTAATGGCTGATCGTATAACTTCACTTGTTGCGCTAAGATCTCTGCCAACTGTTCTCTTTGAGCAGGTGTTTTGAAGTCATAATCGCTTAATTCCAATGGTAAATATAACCCTTGGACTTTATTAGCATATACCTTTAACCATACTCGCCATTGTAAATAGGATTCATGTAACTTATCGAAATATTGCTTTAAATATACTTTTTGTGCGGTTTGATCTGTATGTATTTGTCGAAAATAATTGGGATCTGAATATAAGCCAACCCATAGCTTTATATTGTTGTCTTGAAGTACTTCCATCCGCTTAGCAAGCCAACCATGTGATTCACCAAAAGTTTCATTGCCATATTGCGTCCATTGGATAACAACATTTTGAACGCCTAGCTTTTTTATTTCAGTTCCAAAATGCTGCCATTGCTTTATTGAAATATCGTAGTCTTGATTGAGTGGTTGGTAAAAGATGCTGAGATCGTTTTTCTGGGCTGTGTTCTGGCAACCGATTAAAAGGAAAAGGAATACCGTACTAATGCAGCATCGTCTGATTTGTTGCGTTGTGAACTTTCTACTGTATGTTGCCATTCAAGACCTACTTCTGAATCTAGGTTCAAGCCATTGTATTTTGTGTTAAACAATTTAAAGTTCCAACTTACTCCCAAGCCAACAACAGTCGATATGTCTTCACTGTCGTCGGCCCATTGTACAAATGTATATGGAGTAAGCCTTTGCTGATATTTCTCTTTAATTTTAAATGTGTTACCTATTTCGTAGCGAGCAAACAAAATATAATCATGTAAATTATCAACGTAAATTAGACCATCAGCATAAAGACTTTGATATAGCCACTGGTCAGGCTCTGGCTTCCAATCTTTTGACCATTTATCATTTGATAATACGTTGGAACTAATACGAAGGTAAGGTCGTGTTTTACGATCTTTTCCAATAACTCGCTGACGTATGCCTGCTTTTAAGTAGCTGTTATGTTTAGCAAAGGGCTGAATTTGATATGATAAGTCTATATCGGTGATATTGTCCGATAACTTATCTTCAAATCCCCCATTACTTAACGCCGCAATCGAAAAAGCAGAACGTGGTAACCAAGGTTTTTCAAAATAGTATTTGGCTTCTTCGTATAAAAAGTAATTGCCTGTGCTGTTAGTTAGTCCAGGTATCGCATTTTGTTGATCTGTTCCTACCCAACCAGAAACATTGTATTTCCAGCCTAGATCAATATTCTTATGTGAGCTTTGTAAGTACGCTAATAATTTCGGATTAGCTTCTTTTTGTTCAAGTAATTGATCAATCGCAGACTTATAAAGCTGTTGTGCATTGCTAAGATTGCCATTTTTATATTCAAGATCAGCATATTGAGAGATCATATCTACATTTTTTTTGTGCTTCGGATAACGATATGCACTTTCAAATGCACGTAGTGCTAACTGTGGATCTTTTTTATAGGTTTGATAGCCCAGTAATGCACTCGCATTGCCCGTTTTATCATTTTCAAATAGTTTGTTAGCTAATCTACTATCGCCAGTTGTCACTATGTGTTCGGCTAGATACTGTGTTAATACTGCTGATTGTGTGTGATCAACTCCCTGCTCTATACGTGCAATCAATATTTCTTGGTCTTCTAACCTTTTAGCAATATCAATGCCTAACTCCCACCATTGCACATTTTTCTTATCAAAGTCTGATTCTAACCAAGACTGATTAGCCAGTTTTGGTTCACCTACCTTAGTAAGTGTATGAATAAACAGATAACGTGAATATGGCGTGAGTCTTTTTAGGTCAGTACTGTTACGCACCGCTTTAAGCCAATATGTCGAACTGGCTTGATATTCGTTTGCTTTTGCAAACCATTCTGCTAATAGTAATGCTTGTTCTTTGGTGGGTTGTTGCTTAAGCGAGGATTGGTAATGCTTAGCTGCCTTCAGCGGATCCTTATCAGCAACACAATATGCGATTGCTTGTTTTAAAAAGTCATCATTAGTAGATAAGCCTTCTATCAAATGACATTGATGCTGTATCCCCCAAACTTTAGGTGACAATGTCACTATTTTCCGGTTGGCGGCTGCAATACTCTGTGGTGAAAATAATCTTACGTTACGTTGCATCATATTTAGAATGTTATTAACAAACTTTGGGTCAGCGAGTAATTTTCTTTTCTGTATTTTAAATCCATAGTTAACCATCGATGCTGCAATTTCATCACCATTTGGCGACTGTAATGCATTAAAAATAGCATGGTTTAAATCGCTATTCTGATGGTTGTTTTTATAGATGAGAAAAAAGATCTGAGCAGATTTATTATATTGATTTACCTGTGAATAGGCATAAGCCAAATCGCGTGATAATGATTGTGATTTATAGCCATCATCTTTTAATTCGTTTATGATTTTTAACCATTTTTGTTGTTGTTTATAATGTGTTAACAACACCTCTTTTTTCATCTTCTTAGCGCTTGGTTGATTAAATTGAGTGTTTTCAATTTGTGTATATAAATTCAATTCACTTGCCAGTTTAATCCACATTACTGAGTCAGTTTCCGGCTCACAGTTTTTAAACTGAAATTGCGCTAGTGCTGCTTTATTTGTACTGATCTTGGTTACTGTCTTTTTTAAACAATCTGACATTACCGAAAATTCTTTGAGCGTTTGTTGATCCAATGAATTAAGGTAATCACGCTGTTTAGTGAAAGATTCTGGTAGCTCATTATTATCGTATAATTTATTGAGCTCAACTTTGGCTTTACGGTATTGATAAGTTGATAATAGGTGCTCTATATACTGGTTGTAAAAGTCTTTATGATTACTGTCTGATATTATCTTTTCCGCATATTTTAATGCTTGAGTTTCATCACCATTTGCGAGTGTATTCAAGGCTAAAAATTTTAAATATGTTTGGTTGCTGTGTGATGACTCATAAAGCTTTTCTAGCAATGGCTGTGCTTTTTCATAATTTTTTATTGCATAAAGGTTATATGCTTCAAAATGCAAAGTTGCTAATGATTTATATTTTTGAGGCTTACTGTACGACCACTCAACTGCAGTTTCTGCATTATATTTTTTTAAGAGTTTATAAACATTATAAATAAAGAAGTTTTTCATCTGTTTAGTTGTTAACGTACCAGCAATACGTTGTAGTTGTGTATCCGTATAGATCTTGCCGGTCTTGGCATCCTCAAGCCAAACATTAAGAATGTCATCCCCCCTTTTACTCTTCGGAATTTTAGTTAGATACTTGAGTTGAACGTTGATCGGTTTCTCGGCTTTGACTGCTAGCTGATAACCAAATTTTAAAAAAGGAATATGGGTTGGAACAATCGCTAATGCGTTATTAAGCTCTTCTAATGCTACATTGTATTGTTGATTGTTTTGCTTTTTATATGCTTTATCAATATACGGGTATGTACGAAAATGCTCAAGGTCCGACAAATTAGTGTAAATATTGTCATCAGCATCTACTCTGATACTTAATAATGTACAAGCGGTAGCGATTAAGGCTTTATCGATATAATTCATTAGTACTGTTTACACTCATTAATAAGGTTATCAACATTCATTTGTTGGTCGACTTGTAATTCAAGTGCTTTATCAATTACTTCTTTGGTTACATAACGATGATTAATCAAAAACTTTCCGAAGCTTTTTTCATGCTCGTTTTCATAAGCAAGAATTGCTTGATGTAATACAGCAGGTTCAATTGCCCTACTCATTAACAAACACTGACCCAACTGACTTTGTGTTGCATAGTATTTATCAATCAAAGGCTTATATTTGGCTTTTGAGTATTTATGGTGACCGACCATGGTCTTAATTATGTGATAAGGGTTGATCCCTTTTTGTTCTAGATACCAGTATCTTAACCCTAGTGTCACTGCACCATTGGTAGTAATCACTGATTTTACTGGGCACTTTAAACGTCTCGAAATTGTTGCTGTTGCAACAGGGCTTAATGGCATTTCTTTTCCTAAAATCAGAGTATTACCATCTTTCCGTAAAGGTAGTACCGAGTATTTTAAGGCCAGTTTTTTAGGTAAAAAATGTATTAATGAAGAATCTAATTCAAAGGGATCACAGTGTTCAAATTCTTCCCCAAATTGTTCTGCAATCGCCTGACTTAAATCATCATTGCTGACGATACCTTGCTCAACTAAAAACGAGCCTATCAAGCGATTTTTAGGCATATCAAGAAGTACACTTGTTAGCATCTCTTCTGAAATTTTCATGTTACGTTTTAAGATCTCACCAATTGGTTGCTTTCGTGAATCATTAGCAAGCGTTGGAAAATCATGGGTCGTTTTATCCCAAGCAACACGATGAACATCGCCTTGTTGAATTACTTGACGAATAGCACGTACATTAGCTGCAAAGTTAATCACTGTGCCCCAACATATACGTAGCAATGATAGGAAACCTTCTAAGTAACCATAATATTGGCTAACAAAATAAAATCGTTGTAATAAGCGGTTGATTAGTAAGAAAGTATTAATCACTAATAGTACTTGAGTAACTTTATTATCAGTAATAATTGACAAAAAATGGTAGCCATCTTTGACAAAGTAAGAATAAATACTGATCGCCACTAGTTGAAGGAAGATAACCATAGACAAAAAGCCTATCGTATTATTAATAAAGCCTCTTCTATCACGCCACAAAAAATAATTTAACTTCCAGTCATTGGTCCATTTTTGTTTATTAAAGCCCTGAAACACGATACCCACTATCCAACGGCTTTTTTGACGTACTGCGGCGGTAAAGGTTGTCGGAAAATGTTCACGAACACAAACTACACTACCATCATGCAGGGATACGCCTAATGACGATTCTTTTAGTGTTGGTTGTTCTTTATCGATAATAGGAAAACGTACAAATATCTCGCTCATGCCCCACTGTTTTAAGCGTAAACCTATCTCATAATCTTCAGTTAATGATTGAACATCGAACGCTAAACCATCACCGGTAACCAATAGTTTTAAAATAGCTCTGCGACTAAAACAGGTACCAACACCTGCACTAGGTACTTGCCCTGCTATGGCTTCACGGACCACAACATCTTTGCCATGTAATTCTGCAAATTCATCCGCATAATGCCCAGGCGTCATTTGATACCATTTGCGAGTATAGGGATAAACAGGTAACTGAATGAGATCTTTTTCAGGCAATAAGTAGTTGTAAAGACGTAATTCCATTGGCGATACAATGTCTTCAGCGTCATGCAAAATAAAACCTGAAAATTCAATTTTCGCCTTTTTCTCAAATTCAATAATTGATGAGATAACATTATTTAAGCAGTCGGCCTTGCTGGTCGGCCCTGGCCTTGCACACACAATTTTATGCACGTTAGGAAATCGCATACAAACACGATCAACATCAGCTTGGGTTTCAGGATCGTTCGGGTAAGTGCCTACAAATATTTGATAATTTTCATAATCCAAACTTGATGCGGTAAGCTCAGCCATTTTGTCAATAACACCAAATTCCTGCCAGGCTGGTACCATGATAGCCAGTGGTTGTTCATGTTTTTGATAAAGATCATCCACGTTTTTACGTGTGAATTTTTTATAAACAGTCCCTTTACGCCATAAGTGACGCACCCAGTAATAAATATCAACAAATAGATCATCGATACCGCAAATACATAAGATCACCATAGTCACAAATAAAACGAGACGTAATCCATATAGGTAATAAATGAAAATATCAAACATATCCATAATTAGAACTCTTGAACTCGTTGGAGGATGATTTTGGATGCATTTCCTTTACCAAATGGATTAAAGCAATCATCTGATTTACCAAGAGATAATAGTTTTAAGGCCGCATCTACAATACATTTATAATCTTTTGCTCCCGCAAGCTTTGATAAACCTAAATGTAATGCTTCTGGTCGCTCTGTCGTTTCTCGTAAAATCACAACAGGCGTGCCATAAGTCGGCGCCTCTTCTTGAATACCACCAGAATCGGTCATAATTAAAACAGCAGAAGCTAATAGTTGCTGAAGCGCTAGGTAATCTAACGGCTCAACAATGGTAATATTTTCAATGCCACTTAAGTTATCTAATACAGCTTGCTTTACTGTTGGGTTGGGATGCACGACAAAGACAAAATCTAATTCGGGCTTAATTGAGGAGAGATGTTTAATTGCTTGGCTGATTGTGGGAATGGATTGCCAATTTTCACGTCGATGAGTCGTAACTAATACTGTATTGCTCACCGTAGGGTTCACTAACCCTTTATTTATTAATAACTTTTGCGCATCAATTATAGTATTGCCCGTTACAACGATTGTATCTATATTAATCCCCTCTGCTAATAATGCTTTTTGTGCAATTTCAGTCGGGGAAAAATGTAAATTCGCAATACGAGCGACTAATGTTCTATTAGATTCTTCCGGAAATGGATGTTGTAAGCTGCCAGATCGAAGCCCTGCTTCAACGTGTCCAATACAAGGTACTTTTGCGTAATACGCTGCCAAAGCCCCAGCAAGAGTTGAGCTGGTATCACCATGAACCAAAACGCAATCGTAGCTATTTTTTTGCAGCAACGGTTGAATATTTGTCATTAAGCCAGATAAAAGATCAACTAATGTAGTGCCAGTTGGACGTTGAAATATATAATCAGGTTTAATATCAAAGACTTCAAATGTTTGCTCTGCAAGAGAATCATGTTGACCAGTGTGACACCATTCAATAGCTTTATCTTGGTTTTTAAATTCAGTATACACCGGAGCCATTTTTATTATTTCAGGTCTTGTCCCTGTAATAAGTAATGTTTTTTTATCCATAATACTCACCCATTAATAAAATAAAGCGTAATATTCTATCCATGTAAAAACAGTGTTTACTAATTGAAATAATTACATTTACTTTCTTTAACTTGTATAAACCGTAAACCTTTAATTTAATTAAATGTAATAAAATCTTAATATAAAATTCATATAACTTTACTATAGGTATCAGTTAAAAAATGAGTTGATTTAATCGGACTTCTAAAATAACACGAGATAAACTTTATAAATTATTAGTATATTTATAGTTTCTAAATGAATAATTTCAAATCTATATTTCAATTTTTTATTCATATACATATAAAAAAAGTGCCACTATATCAGCAGCACTTAGTTCACTTTATTTCATTAATCGTCTAATCAACTAATCGACGTATTTGCCATAGACGTTTACGCCAATAGGGATGATTAATATTGGATATAGCCACACCGCGTGAACTTGTTGCATTCACAAAACGTCCGTGATCTAAGTAGATTCCAACATGGTGATGCCAGCCACTGGTTTTAAAGAAGACTAAATCACCATAGTGAAGGTTTTCTTTTCTAACTTTATAACCTAATTTTACTTGCTGTAATGTGGTTCTTGGTAAATGTACATGATAGACCTCATTAAACACTCGACGAACAAATGCTGAGCAATCAATACCATGATGTGAGTTACCACCATAAAGGTATGGCGTATGCGCCCAATGTGAATAAGCATGCCAGATCTTAGAACGCCATTTTTGAGACAGCCTCAAATTCCTGACATCAGACCAAAATGATCTGTGATGTACGTAATGCCCTTTCAAGGTGTAGTAATCGACAGGAATTCTATGCCTCCTAGTACTAAAATGATGCCTTGAGTGACTAACATGGTACCTTGAGTGACTATCATGGTGTGAGTAATGCGATTTATGCGCTACATGATGATTTGTGCTGTGGTGTGTTGAATGTGCATGATGCGTTTCATGCTTCTCACTATGTTTTGGTGTTTTGCTATGTTTATGTTCAATATTATGACTGTAATGGTGAGTAACTACATGATGATGAATATTTGAATAATGTTTTTTATCAAGTTCAACATGATGTTCAGAATGCGTATGTGCGAATGCTGTTATCGGTAAAGCTATTAAGGACAATAATAACGTCTTTCTTAATTTAGCTTTTAATACGTTTTTAAGGCGATATGAAGACATGAGTGATGCTGCTATGTTTTTATCGTCTACTAATATAATCGCTTATTATTGCAACTTAATAAGCAAGATATTGCTTTTTTCGATAGTTAGTATTATGACTTTGATTCTATAGAGAATAGACAGTTATAAAAACAGATATTAGATATTACTAACTTTTTATTTTTGAAAAATAAGCTATTAGTCATCACTATGAATAGTATACATTGATTATTTAGCAATAATTCGATTTTATTTACAGAAATATGCAGCTATTTATCACACAATCATTCACCTTATGAATGGCTCTGTTTATATTTAAATATATTGATTATCGTTTTGTTGTCATTTATTGATAGTGATTAAAATGACAAGAAAACCACCTCATTTATTATACTCAGTAATTTAATAAAGTTTATTATTGCTTAATGGAACTTCTAACGTATTATCTTGTTTGCCATTTGGCATACCTATCATTTCATCGTAAGCACTTTGTTGCCTAAGCACCCAGGTTTTTACTTTTAATTTCCTGCATATTTTTTGTATTTCTAATATAGAAATCGCTTTGATGTAATCACCTTTTTCATTAGTAATGTAATGCTCTTGTTCATCTATAACCACTGATACTTGATACAATGATAAATCTAACGAATGAACAACCAATTTATCAATGTAAAAGAATTTTTCTAGTTTACTTAGTGGCATCGTCATCATGTGTCTCTTCTCTTTGTTTTAAACATTAAGTGTAATGACTGTTACGTACCAAGTAAGAAAAAAGATTATTTACTTCGTAATGTTATATACCCAAGCAACCTCAAGATGCAGTGTTCAGCGAGACGACCTTAGTTCTGAATCAGGCATATTAAAGTCGCTTGGGTATACATTGTTTTAATCATACAAGTACTCTAGATTGATGAAAAAAGTAAATGTGTGTGGCTTATTGCGATTTATCGGCCAATCATTGGAAAATATGAACCATCAGTTTGCTGTGTAAATAGCCAAGTCTTTATCTTTCACGGCAATACTGGGATCCTTCTTATAGATGCTTGCAGGCGATGTTTGTATCACACCGGCTATATCAATTTCAGAATGCGTTCAATGCTTGTTAACTTTCTTACCCACCACTTAAATATTGACTGGCATGACGATGTCACTCACCTTGCCCAATTGTTTTTATATTTCTACCCCGCTATTCATTACAGCCAATTCCAAATGCAAGCTGGTGTCACAGGTATTAACACTATTCGTATTTATAACCCGACTAAACAGGCACAAGAACATGATCCTGATGGTGAGTTTATCCATAAATGGATACCTGAATTAGCAAATATCCCCGTTCCTTTGTTATTTGAACCTTGGACGCTTACAGAATTAGAAGTTGTGATGTACCAACTAGATAACAACAGCCGTTATCTTTCCCCCATTATTGATCTGGCTCGCAGTTCCATAAAAGCGAGAGAACGTTTATGGGGATGGCGAGCCCGTTATGATGTTAAATCAGAGGTAAATGCGATACTTAACCGACATGTAAGAACTAAAAACACGCAGTGGCTGTTTTTAGCTTTTAATTGTCATAAGTTATAAATTCAGCAATAGAATTATTCGTTATAGTTTGTAACAAGTTAGAAAGATAATAAATCTGTAGAAACGCTGAAGCATGTGGCACTGAATCACAAGTAGTCCCAGGGGGAATTATGATGACATTTTCAAAACAACTAGAAAAAATGCGTACTCAAGATGGTTTCATTGCAGCACTTGACCAAAGTGGCGGCAGCACACCTAAAGCATTAAAAGCTTATGGTATTAATGAATCAGACTACAATAATGACGAACAGATGTATGATCTTGTTCATGCCATGCGCTCTCGTATTATTACAAGCCCAGTCTTCACTAGTGATCGTATTATCGGTGCTATTTTATTTGAAAATACGTTAGACCGTGAAATTGAAGGCAAACCAACTTCACAATATTTATGGGAAGAAAAAGGTGTTGTTCCCTTTTTAAAAGTCGATAAAGGCTTAGAAGATAAAGCTAATGGCGTACAATTAATGAAACCAATGCCTGAGCTAGATCAACTCTTAGCTAAAGCAAAAGCTAAAGATGTATTCGGCACTAAAATGCGCTCTGTGATTTGGGAAGCCAATGAACAAGGTATTAGAGATGTGGTTGCACAGCAAATTCTATTTGCTCAACAAATTATCAATGCTGGTTTAGTGCCTATTATTGAGCCTGAAGTGAGTATTGATAGCCCAGAAAAAGCGCAGGCTGAAATTATCTTAAATCGTGAGTTAATGTCTCAATTAGATAATTTACACCCTAGCCATTACGTTATGCTAAAACTCACACTTCCAGAGCAACCTAATTTATACGCTGATACGATCTCACACCCTAATGTAATTAGAGTGGTTGCTTTATCAGGTGGTTTTCCACTTATGAAAGCGTGTGAAAAGTTATCTGAAAACAACGGTATTATTGCAAGTTTCTCTCGTGTACTTACCGATGATTTATATGCAGATCAGCCTCAATCTGAGTTTGATGCTGCTTTGGCAGAAACAATCGAACCTATTTATCAAGCTTCCCGCACCTAAGTTTGTAAGTAAATAACTTAGCTGCTCATGGTTAAGTTATGTTGGAATTAATTACTGCCACGGCGATCAACATGTTTGATCGCCGTTTTTTTGATCCTTCTTAATCACTTTCTATTTCTACTTTGTAAAAAATAGATTCTGATTTCCTTACCCGTTGTTTTTTTAATTTTAACTCCCCAACATCACAGTAAAATTATTCACGCCCCATGTCTGTATTTAGTTTTTTTGTGTCTTTAACTCTAAATACAGAAAAAAACATCCGCGATATAATACTTCTAACTTAAGAACAATTCGTATTTAAATGTATGTCGGTTTAATACTTTATTATTTTTAGTAAATCTTAATATCACTTTCATCTATTTTGAATTTTATAAAAATATATGTTTGATACTATTCCTGAGAATTAAAAAATAAATCACATACATTATTAAAAATCATTGTATATTATCAATAATAATCAGGGTCTGTTATGCCTAATAAAGAACTTTTTTCTAATCTTTTAAATCAAGCTGACATTAAAATTAATGGTGACCGTCCGTGGGATATTATCGTTAACGACGATAAGCTTTTCGATAATATTTTATCTCAAGGAACTATTGCCTTTGGTGAAGGGTATATGGATCACCTATGGGATTGCCAAAGAATTGATATTCTAATAAGCAAATTATTACGTTCAAATATTGAAGAAAAACTTTCAAGCACAGATAAATTTAAAATAGCAGCTAAAATTGGCGTATCTAAACTAAAAAATCTCATCAATCATCAATCTGTATCTCGTGTAAAAGAAGATGTTCCTTTCCATTATGATATTGGTAACGATTTATATGCTAATATGTTAGATGATCGTATGGCTTATACATGCGCATATTGGAAAGGAGCAAAGAATCTAAACGAAGCTCAAGAAAATAAAATGGAATTAATTTGTCGAAAGCTGGATTTGAAACCAGGTATGCGCTTGTTAGACATTGGTTGTGGTTGGTCTAGTTTTATGAACTATGCTGCTGAAAAATATGGTGTTATTTGTGATGGATTAACGTTATCCCAAGAGCAAATGAAACTAGGTCAAAATATTGCAGATAATAAAGGGCTAGCTGTAAGAATTATTTTAGAAGATTACCGTGAGTATCAGCCAGTTCAACAATATGATCGCATTGTTTCTATAGGCATGATTGAACACGTAGGTCCTGAAAATTATACCGAGTTTTTTAATTGCGCTAATCGTTTTTTAAAAGATAATGGTATTTTCCTTTTACATACTATTGGTAGCCCAGTATCAGTGAATCAAACTGACCCGTGGATTAATAAATATATTTTTCCTAATGGTGTTGTTCCATCTATTACACAATTAAGCAGTGCGCTTGAAGGAAAAATGAATATTGAAGATATTCATAACTTTGGTCCTGATTATGATCAGACATTAATGGCATGGTGTGAAAACTTTGAACGTAACTGGCATAAAATATCTGATCAATATAACGACCGTTTCTATCGTATGTGGCGTTATTATTTATTAAGTTGTGCTGGTGCATTTAGAAGTCGTGATTTAAACCTATTACAATTTTCATTAACAAAAAATGGTTGTGAATTACCATTACATGTTCGTGCTGCGTAAACAGTTACCGATAATTTTTAGGTTAAAATTATCGGTATTTTTTAACTAAAATGGATTTAACCATGACTGGAAAACATATCTCATATTGTCGTAATAATTTTGAAGCTCTTTGTGCTACCAAAAAAAATATTTCAGATATCGCACTTGTTACTGAAGGCGGAGGCCAACGAGGTATTTTTACTGCAGGTGTTTTAGATGCGTTTCTTGAGCATGAGTTTAATCCATTTTCGTTATTAATTGGTACTTCTGCTGGTTCATTAAATCTTGCCTCATATATCTGTGAACAAAAAAAACATGCTTATCGTGTGATCACAGAAATCACCACAAAGAAGAAGTTTTTTAGCTATACCAAACTGTTTTCAAATCGAGGTGGTATGGATTTGGATTGGTTATTAGAACAAACCCAAACCACATTAAAGTTAGACTGGGAAACGGGTCGCCGTAATATGCAAAATAAAACGGTGCTTGCTAGTGCTTCAGGTATTGATCACCATCAAGCGGGATTTTTTGATTTAAATTCTGACTCATGGGATCAACGCTTAAAAGCCTCTTGTGCTATTCCTGTATTAAACCGTCAACCTATTTATTCTGATAATCATTATTGGGTTGATGGTGGCCTTAATGCTCCAATTCCAGCTAAAGAAGCCTATAACCGTGGTTTTAAAAACATTGTTGTTATTCGCACTAACCCTATTGGCCTTAGCGCGAATCATGAATGGTTACATAAAGTAAAAGCAGGCTTATCAAAAACTAAAGCAGCAACATTAATTGATATGCTGTTATTACACGAG
Source organism: Photobacterium sp. GB-72 (assembly GCF_003026095.1). Taxonomy (NCBI): domain Bacteria; kingdom Pseudomonadati; phylum Pseudomonadota; class Gammaproteobacteria; order Vibrionales; family Vibrionaceae; genus Photobacterium; species Photobacterium sp. GB-72. The sequence goes on from NZ_PYNV01000015.1 coordinate 60,180, forward strand.
AAAAGCTATAGCGAGAGTGAACACTTTATTGCCAACCCTCCTGATGATGTTAATATTTATGAAATCTTCCCGCATAAGCCTTTGAAATCTAAACTTATTGGTAGTCATATAACTTCATTAAATCACGATTATGAACATGGTAAACATTTGGGAATATATTTCCTTAAGACTATGATGTCTTATTGCCATTGTACATGTTGTAAAATCGCGTAACGGGTTATTTACCTTGTATAACACGAGTGAGTTTAGGTGCCATCATCAATGTGATTATGGCAATAATACCCGTGATAACGCCGATTTCTTTAAACACTACACCATAAATTTCTAGCGTTGTATGTGGATCGGTTACCCCTTTAGGTGCGGCTGTTAATGTTGCCACCCACCCTGCAATAACCGCTGCAGTTGCTGATGTTAAAAACCACATCCCCATGGCAAATCCCATCATCCGTTGTGGCACTAATTGGGCTATCATCGCAAGCCCTAATCCTGAAACTAATAGCTCACCAAGAGATTGCAATAAGTAGCTAAGTATTAACCAATTTGAGCTCATTATACCGTTAGCATCTGCATAATGGCTGCCTAAGGTTAATATAAGAAATGCACAACTACATAACACCATACCTAAAGCAAACTTATAGGGCATGGAAAAGTTTTCGCGCGTTTTGTTATATACCATGGCGAGTATAGGGCTACAGATCATGATCCAAAATGGACTGAGTGCTTGAAATTGCTCTGGCTGTACTTCGATACCAAAGATCTTATGGTGAATGTTGTGTATAGCGAAAAAATTTAACGACGTTGGCATTTGAAAATACAGAACAAAGAAGACGATTCCTTGTAGCATAAGTACAAACGCAACCATCATCTTTGCGCGCTCTAATCCTGTCGTTTGTAATGCTTCTTTGAAATATAAGGTAACAATGGTGACACCCACAACGGCAAGGATCAGGTGAGCATAAAAGATATGTTGCAACAAAAATGCACTCACAAACGCTAATAGAATAGTTCCTATAACAACGATAAAATACTTACCGTAATTAACTGGCTCTTTGTCTGGTTGAGAACCAATGTTCTTTACTAATCGACGGCTAACAAGAAAATTAGCGATGGTGATCAATAAACCAATTGAGCTTACACCAAATGCGATTCCATAACCTAGATGCTCAGATATCCATGGGGTAAGTAATGTAGAGATAAATGAGCCGAGGTTAATCGCCATATAATACATGGTGAAAGCACCATCTAATCGTGGATCATTTTTTTCATAAACTTTAGCTAATAAGCTGGATGGATTCGCTTTAAATAGGCCATTACCAATAGTAATAAACCCCATCGCAATATAAATCAGTTCCTTGCTATTAAATTCGCCTGACGCTGAAATACCCAGTAGTGCATACCCTAACATAAGCACAATTGCACCCAATACGATGGTGCGTTTTGTACCTATAATTTTATCACCAACCCAGCCACCAATAGCAATAGAGCCAAACACCAATGCTGAAAATGCGCCAAATAAGGTAAATGACTCGGCTTCTGACATGGCAAGCACATCGACCAAGTAAACGGTAAGGATGGCTTGCATGCCATAAAAACCAAAACGTTCCCAAAACTCGATGGAAAAAATGAGATAAAACGGCTTGGGTTGTTTAAAAACATTAAGTTCTGACATGTCTATTCTCTTTATTTTTATGCATTTTCAGTAACCGTTCCAACATAGTATTTTACTTAGTAAGCGCTTTTTATGTTGCGGCATTATTTTAAATTTTATTTATATATGACACCTTCACTATAGAACATTCTTGCTTCTATACCTCAATTCTTAATTATGCGATTTGTGATTATTTATTGCTCACTATCCTTTCTGTAATTGATTTTACGTACAATAAGTACAGGAATGATTGATGAAGTACACGATACTTTTTGTGTTATTAGCTTCTTTAGCCTACACAGGATGTGGAGGAGGAAGCTCTGATGACACAACAAATACAACTGAAGTTGATACACCAACGGCTGATCTCCCTCCCCTTGATGAACAACTTCCCAGCACACCAGAGAACGAAACTGAACCTACTGATGATCCTGAGCCTAAATTTTTGATCAGTGATATCTCAAGCGGTTATTACGATAAGTTGTATGACGCGGTAGGTAATGAGTTAACGCTAGATAAAGATCAGGTTTTATCTATGCAAGACGCATTAGTTGATGATGTATTACCTATTTTGACAGAGGAACAGCAAAATACATTTAACGAAGCCTATAAGGCTTTTGAAGACCTCGACGAAAAAAATGAGGTCGATAAGGTCTTATTTTCCAACAGCATGATTGATGCGATGTTAAGCAGTGCAGATAAAGAGACACAAGATAAATACCTTTCTTCTTTTCGCTTGTTCCGTAAACAGACACATCATCTGTTCCCTATTTCACGCTTAGGTGATTACAGTTGGCTATTTGAGTTTCTAAATCAACGCTCTTGGTTAACGCATATTATATTGATCCCACCAGAAACGACTGACGATTATGCTGCGACTTGCCGTGAAAATAATGTCCCTATTCCACCCGATTGGGGCTCTGATTTATGGGTACACCAAGGTACAGCAACCACTGATTTTCTTGCTAGCCGAAGAACTGAAGTTTATGCCTATGAAGATCCTAGTGTTGCAGGAACCTGTATGGCACTACCTCGCTGGAGTTTAGGGGCTTCAGGCAGTGAATATATACAATTTCTTGGCATCATTTGCCAAAGTAAAACCACAGGTAAAGCGTGTTTTTGGGATAATATCAGTAAAGAAACAGGCGGAAGAATTACAGGTGGTGAAGATTTAACGTTTAAAATTTCGGATATTCAAAATGGTGATAACCTCGCTGAAAACTGTACTAACTGCCATAGAGGTAAGAATGTTTTCTTAATTCACCCCGACACGCCAATTGATATTTCTGATGATTACGACATTGATCCTAATGTTCGCTATCAGCCGATCTCTGCACAAGGCTGGACAAATCCCCCTGCCTTTGCTGAACTTGGCGATGGTGCATGTGCGAGTTGCCATGAGATAGGTGGTATCTCCTTTGATTATTGCAACACAGTGCTAAGAAGTGCAGCTAATCAAACCATGCCTGGCACAGCTATTTCTCCCGATCCTGCGGGTTGGGTTGGAGACGATTCGTTCTACGGTACACATATTCAAGCAATGATTGATGCAGGCTGCCCAGAGTGACATGATGTACTCACTACAACAGGCTGCTTTGTAGCCTTTTCAATTAAAATTCAGAGCGTTAAAAATATAACTCATTTCAAAGCAAAAGAGGCCGCTTAATGGCCTCTTTTCTATATTGCTGACTTAACCGCCAGCTAATTTTACTGTGTGACCTTTTTTCTCAAGGTGCGCTTTAATTACATCACGCTTATCGCCTTGAATTTCAATTTTTCCATCTTTTACTGAACCACCACAGCCACATACTTTCTTCAATTCGGCAGCAATTAACTTTAGTTGGGTGTCCTCAACATCTAAGCCCGTGACAATAGAAACTCCCTTGCCTTTACGACCTTTAGTTTCACGCTGAATACGGACAATACCATCACCTTTTGGGCGAACGGGTGCTACAGTTTCTTCTTTAATTCGACCAGTTTCGGTTGAGAAAACTAAACGACTGTTATCATTCATTGTGCAATTAGTCTCATTGTTTACGTGGTTATTGTGAATAAGCTTTCAAGTTCACATATGAATCTTGCTAATTCGCTTTAAGCTAATATTATCAAGAAAAGAACACTAAACGGAACAGCTTATGATTCGGAATGTTATATTTGATTTTGGTGCAGTGTTATTTGAGTGGGATCCACAGAAAATAGTAGATACTTTTACTCAATCTATAGATGAGCAAAATATCCTAATGAAACAAGTACTCGCCCATCCTGATTGGTTAGCGCTTGATCGTGGGACTATGCTACTAGCAGAGGAAATACCTAAATTTTCAGCAAGGACAGGAATTTCATGCCAAAGGATGGAGGATTTCATTAACCATATCCAATTAAGTTTGGAAAAAATACCAGAAACTGAGGCATTATTTTTTAGAATTCTAGATAAAAACTACCCTACCTACTACCTAACCAATATGTGTAGTGCTTTTTTTGAAACCTTGTACGAAAAGCATCATTTTATTTCATTTTTTGACGGTGGTGTTGTTTCAGGAAAAGAGCTAACTATGAAGCCAGAGCCTGAAATCTTTCATCTTTTGTGTCAACGTTATCATCTTAATCCCCATGAATGTCTCTTTATTGATGATCATTATCCTAATATCGAAACAGCTAAATCACTCGGGTTTAATACGGTGCATTTTACACCAACGCAAGACTGTATAAGAGAAATAGAAGAAGTACTTGCAATGTTTAGCCCTGAAATCCAAGCTTTTTAATGAATTTTAACAATCACTTGAACCAATAATGGTGTATCCAGTCTATTATCAGTAAATAGATATATTATTTGTTTCAGGAGTATGTGTGAAAAACATTTTTATCTCTGCGGTGCTTTTGCTTGCCTCAGGAACAACTTTTGCTACACCACAATGTGATGGAAAATCCATTGTGGGCCCCGTTGAAACGATCAAAGTAAAAGATCTTGGTATTAATTATAAAGCCCGTATAGATACAGGAGCTAACACAACATCTATCAATGCTTACAATATCAAAATCGACGGAAAAACTGAGAACGACGACAGTAAGCAAGGTATGCATAATAATTTAGGACGCAAGATTACTTTCACAACTGAGAATGAGCTTGGTCAAGAAGTCACGCACACCGCTAAAATTATTAAAGTAAGTAAAATTCGTAATGCGCAAGGTGTCGAGCGTCGTTATGCCGTTGTCATGGATCTGATTTGGAACGGTCAGAACAAAGCAATTCCTGTTAACTTACGTGATCGTAGTAAATTAGAATACAAACTCTTAATTGGACGTAACTGGCTAGAAGGTGATTACCTTGTTGATGTTACAAAAGAAGATGCTGACGATTAGATAATAAAAAACAAAGAGTAAGTCATAACGATTAAAACAAAGCCTGCTGAATTAGCAGGCTTTGTCGTTTATTGCGCTTTAGATTGTTTCTCAATGACTTTATCAAGGTATTGCTTAATGGATGTCGCATTACCCTTTAATAACTGTCCTCTTAAAAGCAAATACCATTCGTTAGGCTTACCCGTATCATTACGTATGATAAAACCACGATAGTTCTCAGATGAACCTTGGGAAACGGGCTTTGAGGATTGAGATGAGAACTTCTGAGGATGAATGAATGTACTCATGTCCAACCACCAATCAACACTTTTTTTAATTTCAGTCAGTGTGCCGCTGATAGGGTTACCTTTAATTGCTGATTTCCATTCATTGGTAACGCCCGTTGTATTTTCAATAGTATATCCACGGTGAAAAATCCGTTTTTTCATACTGTTGATCCTTGTCTTACTTTAAGTCCAACATCATGATAACAAGGTTACCATTTGTTAATAAATGCTCTGTAATTTAAGCATGATGTTTTATTGATGACTAGTATTTTAATGCTACTAAAGCGGTTTATTTAAAGTTTGCATACTTTGTTCAATATATAGTGTTATAATTTACTCTAGATATAAAGTTATAGTGCGCTAGGTGTTAAGTAATGGCGAAAAAAATTCCAATTATTGATTGTGATGTAAAACGTGCCAAAAGTATTACTCAGTTTAAACAAGTGGCAGATAACATTGCTATTTGGCAATCACTTACCCACCATAGTTACGCTAAAAATACCTTGGTGGCGTTTAAAAATGACTGGAACCACTTTTTAATGTTCTGTGAAAAGAATAAGGTATCAGCATTACCTGCAACAGTCGAAACAGTGCATCGTTTTATCGAAAAAATGGCAGAGTCACGTAAATTAGCTAGCCTAAAACGTTACATTGTCACTATAGGACTTATTCATAAATGTCATGCCCTAGCTAATCCATGTCAAAGCCAAGAAATTAAGCTCGCAATGCATAAGCAGCGGTTAGATAAACATGATGACTACACCCATGCACAAGGCTTTAGAGATAATCATTTACAGGCATTACTTGATATCTTTGCCCTATCAACAAAACCCAAAGATGTCCGCGATATGGCCATTTGGGCTATTACCTTTGAGGCAATGTTAAAACGTTCAGAAGTCGCAGCACTGACAATAAATCATATTGAAATAGAAGATTCGGGCTTAATCAATATCACTGTAAACGATCAGATTATTGCCCTTAGCGATTTAGCCTCTAAAGCGGTTCAACGCTGGTTAACACTCGGCATGATTATGGACAGCTTTGTATTTAGACGTATTGATAGACACAGTAACATTGGCGATAAACCACTGGATCACTCATCAATTTACCGTGTTTTCCGCCGTGCAAGCCAAGAGTTGGATTTACCTGCTGATGTCATTTTCTCAGGACAATCACCCCGTGTTGGTGCAAGCCAAGATTTAGCCGATTCTGGTCTATCTATTAGTCAAATTCAGCATCAGGGACGTTGGCGAAGCCCAGCTATGCCCGCACAATATATTGGCCAACGTGGTAAACGTGATAATGAATTAAAAAAATTCGCTAAGAAAAACAGCGATAAATAACTTCACATCCACCAGCAAAAAGCCCGTAAATTTGTTCATAAACATCTATACGGGCTTTATTTTATATTTAGCTAAACGTGGCGATGATTACTTTGCTGCGCTCTTAATTGCTTGTTCGATGAACTCAGCAAATTTATGTCCGTGATGCTCTAGCATTTTCGGGAACATAGAAATTGGCGTCATTCCTGGGAAGGTATTGATTTCATTCAGTAGGATTTCGTTGTCTTCACTTAGGAAGAAATCAATACGAGAAAGATCTTTTAGCTTCATTTGTACAAACGCTTTACGAGCATAAGTGCGGATCGCTTCAATCTGCTCTTCCGTTAAGTTCTCTGCTTCAACCATGGTGGTTGATACACTATCAGCGCTGTATTTTTCTTCGTAGCTGTAGAATTTATCAGTTGGGCAAGATACTTCACCCGGCTTGGTGATCACTAGCTCGTCACCGTATTGGTAAGCAGCAATTTCCAGTTCACGTGGACGAATCGCTTTTTCAATAAGTACTTGATCAGAGTAACCAAACGCATTGTTAACAGCATCTGTTAGTTCTTGTTCAGTCGTTACGCAGTAACAACCAACTGAAGATCCCTGACAAGCCGCTTTAACAAAGACCTTACCCCACTTTTTAAATGCTTCAAGCGCTTCTTGATGTGCTTCTTGGTTGTTTTCACTTAGGAAAATATAAGGCGTGTTAGGGATGTTTAGTGCATCAAACCACAGTTTAGTTGTGATCTTATTAAAGCAATTTGTGCTTGCTTCTGCTCCACACCCTAAGAAAGGTAGACCAGCGATTGTCAGTAAAGATTGCAGATCGCCCGTTTCACCTGGGAAACCATGAACACAAGGAATGACATAATCGATCACTATTTCTTGATCGCCAACAATCAATGTTTTGTCTAAATTTAACTCACAAGAACGATTTTCAGCGTCTAACCAGCCGTCATTTTTAGTCATCTCTACTCGAGTATAAGTAACACCGCTGATCGTTTTTAGTTGCTCTTCAATAAAGTTTGCTGATACGAGAGAAACTTCATGCTCAGCACTACCGCCGCCGCATAATAATAAAACATGGATAGAGCTCATCATCATCCCTTGTAAACGCCGCTAGCTTTAGATGTCGCTAACGTGAAAATAATTAATAACTTTGATACAAATAGAACCAATGCAAAATCGTCAAAGTCTGTGTGAATAACATAGTAATCAAAAAAATCGATACTGTGCACCCTCTGCTATCGTGAATCGTGATTTATTTTAAATTTGACTCGTTACTTGCTTAGTAAATCAACGCTTCTAACACCGTGCTTACATGTATCTACTGGACTTACGGCAATAAAAAAGTCATTTACCGTAATAAATGACTTTTCATCAATATAATCTGTTATGTGAAATGCTTAACGAATACGTTGTAATGTTGGATATTGTGTTGCTTCAATATCTGCGAGGTTACGAACAAATGCGCCAGATTGAACCACTTTTTGAGGCATAGCTGCCAGTGCTGCTTTTGCAGTTTCATAATCCTTGTAATGACCATATAACAAGGTATAGACACTACTACCATTGATCATCTTATCATTGAGCCATGCGGGTTGATCGGTGGGTAACTGACTTAAATAAGGTTTAAATTCATTTGTTTCACGCATGGCTAACAGTTGAATACTGAACCCTTTAACGGCTGTGGTTTTCTCCCCTACTGCCGCTTCTTCTGTCGTCGTCTCTTTATCAATCGCGTTTTGTGTTTCATCGATTGGCTGTGTATTTGGCGTGGCTTCTGTCGCTTGTTCATTTACAGCTTCAGGTTCTGGTGTGCTTTCAACCGCCATCTCTGGCGCTTGTTCAGCCGTTGTTGCTGCTGTCGCTACATTCGCTGCTGCTTGTGGTGTTGCCTCGACTACATTTTTGTTCTGAGTATTTTCAGCAACACGTTGGGCTGATACTTGATGGTCTTCACCCACGATATCAACCATATCATTAGATTCTTGAGCCTCTGAATTATCCGTTTGTGCAACATTTTTCTCAGGCTCTATTGCTGTCGTCTGCGTATTTGGGGTTTCAGTTGTTGTTGGTACAACAGCAGGTGTTGTTTCTGTTGGGAGTTGTTTTTCACTAATAGCGACAGATTCACTGGATAAATATAAAGGTTCAGACACAACACTTGGATCGACTTCCGCTACGGTATCGATAGGTTTTATTGTTTGTTCTGCATTAGATTGATTAATTGTTTCAACCGGTGCTTGAGTTTGCGGTGTAGACATACAGCCAGTAAGTGCAGCTAGCATACTGATAGTAAATATTTTTTTCATGATTGGATTCAGACCTAACGAAAGTGTAGCAACTACATTAATGATATTCTGCCGTGCCTTTATTCACCAATCAACAGTAACCTTCTATTAATAGATTCTTTATTAAGTAATTGTTTTAAAGGTCACGCTAAAAAGGAAAAAAGCCCCCTGCATTATACAGAGCGAAATGTTAGCGATAAAAAGAATTAATAAGGTTCAGTTGATTATAATGTTGCATTGATGCCTAGCCTTTACTCTCGATCACCAGCTACATTTGTATTTGTTTTTCCACCACCGCCAAAGTACTCAATATCAAATAAGTTCTTCAGATTTAAGTGTAATTCAACATCGGTTTCAGTAGCACTCATACCGTCAGATATACCTGAGTCAAAACGTATATATTCATTTTAAGCATCGATATTTTTTCTCATGAAAGGTATTTTTTTAAAGCAGGTCAATGAAAAGCTATATTGACTAAATAGTTATTTAAGTCAGCATCCTCATTCAGTAAACTGACGTTATTATTTTGTATTGTGTTTTATTTTGGAGTAGATATGGCTGATCCCCATATTAAATGTGAACTTGATGTATTAGATAAGCTCACTGTTGTGCTTTACCGTTCTGCACTAACGATTGCTGCACTTATCATGGCTATTATTGGCTACGAAACGATACCAGCAACGCCATTCTTAATTATTGTGGCTTTATTAGCTTCAACAACCGTCCACATTTATGACAAACGCTTCCGCTGGTTAATTCAAGGGGCTGGTTTATTTGCTGCTATTTGGCTAATTGCTGGTTTATGGCAACCGTTAGCATTAGGTGCTGCTTTATTTGTGTTTAGCGCACTCTCCGTCAAAGAATACTTTTGTTTTCAAATTAAAGCATTGCTGCTTACTCCTATTGTATTAGCTGGCTTTTGGTTCTGTTTTATCTTTAATGTTCCCGCCGGCGTTATTGCGTGTGCAATGCTTGGCGCAATCTTATTAGGCGTAGCTGCATTTAGTAAGTGGCGTATGCCTTTACATTTTGATATTGGTGATAAAACACGTTATCAAGTTTAAGCAATGACATTTTATTGATGATAACAAGAGATCATAGCGATCTCTTTTTTATTACTGCTTAGCCAACTTTCGAATATGTTTCTGTTCATACATATTCTGATCTGCAATGTTGAGTGCAGCTTTAACACCATCATCTAAGGTGCTAATACCATATGAAAAGCTCAGATATAGTTCTTGAGCTGAAAAATACTCTTCAATACTAGTACGTATTTTTTCCATTCTTTTACTTACAACATCAACGTATAGACTATCGAACAGTAATATAAATTCATCGCCGCCAAAACGAATCATGACATCATTCGCACGTAACATAGTTTTCAAAGTGTAAGCAAAATCACGTAGAACCTCATCGCCTTTACTATGTCCGTACGAGTCATTAATAGGTTTAAAACCATCTAGATCAATAAACACTAATTGTTGGCTATGTTTAACATAGCTTGATTCTAAGTAATCTTTTTGAAAGCAACCCGTTAAATTATCAATCGAGATATTACCGTTATCTTCATAGACACTACAAATCACAAAGTCTTGGCCAAAGTGGGTTAACTTTTGGCGATAAGTCTGAAAAAACTGACTACCATTGTCTGTTTCTACGGTTTCATTTGATGTAATGAAACAACTATTACCATTAAGTAATTCTTGATCTAGCGCTAAGCAAGTACGGTAATCAGGAAATATTCTGCATACCTCATCAACAGGTACATCAACTAAATCCATATTAAGGTAATCAATATGCTTTTGATTGTTATAAATCGCATTACCGTTATTATCACGAATAATGACAAATGCATCACAGGTACTAATCAGTGATGACATCAGTAAAGAAGGTGCACTATTACAGTTTTCTAAGATCTCTTTATAATTCTCGTTGATCCTTTGTTGCTCTGCATAAACATCAAAACTATTGGGACTCACACCGATAATATTATAGTGATCAATTTGAGTTAACTTTTCTATCGCCGCTCTGGCTTCTAGTGGGCTTTTAGAACGATTAAGTTCATAAATCGCCTGATCAAGTGCTAAACATAAAGACTTTTGCCCTTTTTCATTAACTGACAAGGACTTTGTAGGTTGCAATTTATCTACATGTAACGGTTTGGAAAAATAGAAACCTTGGTATTCCATCTCTCCAAACTGCTTTAGCAAATTCAACTGTTCAAAGGTTTCTATTCCTTCAACAATAATTCTTTTACCTAGAACTTTAGCTATTTTTTCATAAGTTGTTCTTACTAACGAATAGGCGACATAACTTTGATCTATATTCTCAATTAATTTTCTATCTAATTTAATGTAATCGACATCAAGATGAATCAACATCTCACTATTGATATAGCCTTTACCGTAATCATCCAGCGCAAAATTCACACCAACGGCTTTTAATTCAGCAATTGCCGCTTGAATTTGACGAAAATCATGACACTTATCATGGTTCGTTAATTCTAATATAACATTTTTCTCAACAGCGAAGATTTCTTTACATTGTTTAATAAACTCAAAGTTAATCAAACTGTTAATTGAAATATTAATCGCAATTCTTATCTTTGACGCACAGTGATTAACTCCACGTTGCTCAAGTACCTGACGAATAACCATGAGATCAAAATTCACAGTATCTTCTACAGCATTGACATAGTTTTGAATATTAATCGATTGTTCGGCAGCACATAATAGCGCTTCATAAGATGAGATTTCGCCGTTGATATATCTGGGCTGATAGTGGAATGTAAATTTAGATAGCATATTTATTATTCTTTCTTGTTCTATATTAATGAATAATAATTCAACAGTTAAAAATACTCCAAAAAGAAACTGTAACAAAATCTATATAAAAACAATTAGATAACTTATTGATAAAAAATAATGTTAATTGAATGAATTGTGTAATTATCTAGTCAAGTATCGATATTAATGATCCTCTTAGCTTTATCTCTTTATGAATTTATTACGTTCAGATCACAGCTCTTTGGCTAGGTTTTCCATCTTATCTAATTCAGGTTTATCCTATAACTAGCTTATCTATTAACTATAAAGGATATCGATCATGGATGGGATGAGACGTTTGCTCAAACCAAAATCAATTACCGTTATTGGCGCATCAGATAACCCTTCGCGTGCCGGTAATGTGGTTATTCGGAATCTCTTATCCGCTCAATTCCGTGGTCCTATTATGCCTGTCACACCAAAATATGATGCGGTAGCAGGTATTCTCGCTTATCCTGATATTGCTAGCCTACCGCGTGTCCCTGATTTAGCTATTGTGTGTACTCGGGCTGAGTTAAATATTGATATCGTTGAACAACTGGGTAAGAAAGGCGTTAAAGCTGCTATTATTCTTGCGGCAGGAATGAATAATCCACAGTTAAACCCCGCCCCTTTTACGCCAAACCATCAGCCAAGCCTTGAAGATCAAATGTTGGCGAAAGCCAAAGAATATGGAATGCGATTAATCGGCCCTAATAGTATGGGATTGATCTTACCGTGGCTAAACTTGAACGCATCGTTTTCTCCCATAAGTGCTAATAAAGGAAATATTGCCTTCATCTCTCAATCGGCAGCTGTTTGTACCACTATTTTAGATTGGGCAAAAAATAAGAGTATTGGATTCTCTACCTTTTTGTCACTCGGTGATGCTTGCGATATTAACTTTGCGGAGTTATTAGATACCTTATGCCAAGATTCTAAAACAGAAGCGATTTTGCTTTACATTGATTCGGTAAAAGATGCACGCCGTTTTATGTCTGCCGCTAGGGCCGCTGCTCGTAACCGCCGAATACTGGTGTTAAAAAGTGGCCGAACCCAAGCCGGTAGCTCTGCTGCACATATCCATACCGGTGGTGATATTGGCTTAGATGCGGTTTATGACGCTGCGATTAGGCGATCAGGTATGTTACGCGTAAACAATACTCATGAACTGTTTGCTGCGGTTGAAACACTTGCCCACTCTGTGCCGTTACGAGGCGAGCGCTTAGCGATTTTAACCAATGGCGGCGGGCCTGCAATTATGGCTGTCGATGCGCTTTCAGATCGCGGTGGAAAACTTGCCCAACTCAGTCCTGAAACCATTAATCGGCTTTCTGCTGTGTTACCTTCATCTTGGTCTCACTCTAATCCCATTGATATTATTGGTGATGCTGATATAACGCGTTACCAACAGGCAATTAAGATCTTATTAGACAGTGATGATTTTGATGCCTTATTGATCATGCACAGTCCATCTGCTATTGCGCCCGATACAGCGACCGCTGAAGCACTCGTTGACACTCTCCACCAGCACCCTCGGACTAAACGTTTTAATATATTGACTAATTGGGCGGGTGAAAACGAAGCGGCTATAGCACGAAGAACCTTTACAGAAGCAGGGTTTCCTGCCTATCGCACTCCTGAAAGCGCAGTCTCCGCTTTCATGCATTTAGTCGAATACCGACGTAACCAAAAGCAACTGATGGAAACACCGGCTTCTGTTGGCTATGACAATCATAATTCACATCAAGTCCATGAATTAGTGAATATCATGCTGACCAATAATATTCATCATTTAGAAACGCATGAAGCTCGCCCTATTTTAGAATGTTATGGCTTTAATACTCTACCAACATGGATTGCGCTTGATGCTGTTGAAGCGGTTCATATTGCTGAGCAAATAGGCTATCCCGTTGCGGTTAAGTTACGCTCTCCTGATATACGACATAAATCAGAAATACATGGCGTTGTTCTTCATTTACGTACCGCAGCAGAAGTTGAAACCGCAGCGCAAGCTATCTTTGATAGGGCTACTATGCTTTACCCCACTGCGCGTATTGATGGATTGTTAGTACAACGTATGGCAGATCGTTCAGGGGCACAGGAATTGCGGATCGATGTACATAATGATCCGATCTTTGGCCCTGTGATCTTAATGGGTGAAGATAATGCGCATTGGGATATCCACCGTGACGCAGCAGTAGGTATACCACCATTAAATATGGCGCTGGCTCGTTATATGGTGATCGATGCTCTAAAAACAGGAAAAATCAAACAGCGCAGTGCATTAGAGAAAATAGACATTCCTGCTTTGTGTAATTTATTGGTTAAGATCTCACATTTGATCATCGATTGCCCAGAGATCAAAGCCCTTAATATTCATCCATTATTAATCAGCGGTAGTGATCTCACTGTGTTAGATGCCTCAATGGAGATTCAATCTTTCAGTGGTGATAAACAAAAACGCCTTGCGATACGTCCTTACCCTAAAGAGTACGAAGAAAGTTGTGTGCTCAAAGATGGTCAAACCTTACTATTGCGCCCTATTTTGCCTGAAGATGAACCGTTACATAAAACCTTTATGTCTAAGGTTTCGGTTGAAGATCTTTATAAACGCTTTTTCTCTGATGTCGGCGAGCTAAACCATGAAGCACTCGCTAAGTTTACGCAAATAGACTACGACCGTGAGATGGCTTTTGTTGCCGTTGCACAAAATGCCAATATCAACCCAGATACAAATGAGAAAGAAGATGTTGTTTTAGGTGTTGCTCGGGCGTTATCCGATCCTAAAAACCACGATGCCGAGTTTGCGATTCTAGTACGCTCTGATATGAAAGGATTAGGACTTGGCAGTATCTTAATGGACAAGTTAGTGAGATACAGTAAACAACGTGGATTGCAATATTTAACGGGAATGACGATGCCGTCAAATCGCGGGATGATCCATCTTGCAGAGAAAGTCGGTTTTAGCATTGATGTACAACTAGAAGATGGCATTGTGGAAATGCTACTTCCACTTACTGACAAAAAAGATAGCTAAGCTCCGAGGCAGCCATTCGATGAAATCATCAAATTGCTGCCTTTTTTGATTTTATTGCTTATATTCAACATCTAACGTTAAACTTTAAATTGACGAATTATATAATGTAGCTGTGATGATAAATTAGATAATTCTTGGGTGGATTTAACGGTTTCATTAACGCTTTGAGCACTTTGCTGAGAAATCATATTCACCGTTTCCATGTTTCTATTTATTTCTTCAGTCGTTGTACTTTGCTCTTCTGAAGCATTAGCACTTTGTGTATTCATATCGTTGATCTTGGCAATAGATTCGCTGATCACGCCAAACGCATCTCGGGATTTCGTCGCATTCACAACACTTTCTTTCACAAAGTTATTGCTCTTATCCATGCTGACAACTAGTTCGTTAGTGCCTAGCTGCACTTTTTCAATTAATACTTGAATTTCTGTCGTTGAATCTTGCGTGCGTTTTGCTAACTCTCTGACTTCATCAGCCACAACCGCAAAACCTCGCCCTTGATCGCCAGCTCGTGCCGCTTCAATTGCAGCATTTAAAGCCAGCAAATTCGTTTGATCTGCGATGCCGCGAATAACATCTAAAATTCCACCTATATTTTCAGTCTCTTGCACCAATTGATTTAACCGTACTGAGGTGAGGTTTATTTCTTCATCAAGTTGATGGATACCTTCTATTGTATCTTTAACAATGATAATCCCTGATTGCGCTTCCCTATTTGCTTCATTAGCGAATTGAGCGGCTGAAAAGGCATTCTGTGCAACTTCTTGAACTGACATAGACATTTGATTCATCGCCACTGCCACTTCATCTGTCATATGTTGTTGTTCTTTCACACCTTGGCTTGATTGCGTCGTTATCGTGGTTAAATTATCTGATGCATTTCCAAGTTGATCACTCGCATTACTCATTTTTAAAATGATTTGTTTTAAGCTATCTGCTGTTGTTTGCAATGCAGTGAGTAATACACCTACTTCATTATTACCATTTGGCTTGATTTGAATCGTTAAATTACCGTTAGCGAGCTCTTTTGCGGCAACAACCGCTCGTCCTATTGGTCCAGTGATGGTTTTCGAAATAATAATGCCAATAATCAAGGCAAGAATCGCTGTAATGATTCCCCCCCAAGTAATCACTTTGGTTGCTAAATCCGCAGCATTTTCTGCCGATATTTTACGTTGCTGCATTAAGTCTTTTTCAACTACGATGATATCATTCACTTTAGTACGCAGTTCGTCCATGTAGATCTTGCCTTGCTTCGTTGAAAGCTCTTGGTATAAATCTTCCATCACTTTGTAATCAAGCCCATTTTTTATCAGCTTAATTGCAACCTCAGCATAATTATTAATCCAAGCATTGACGTTTCTATCTTCAAACTTGTTGAATTTAAATATATTTTCTAACTCTTTCTTACTGATGTAATACGGCTCAAGGTAAGCTTCATCTTTATTAATGATATAACCACGTAATCCTGTTTCCATATTAATTAACGCTTGGAGTACATCAGTGCTTTTATAGCCAAACTTTCTATCTTTTACTTCAACTCGAATCTGATCCATAAGCTTCTTCCCCATTCCAGAAGCTAATAGTTCATCGATTTCAATGGCTGCATTCTCACCACTTTTAATATCTTTTCGAAGCTTAATGATATTTTCTGCATACTTTTGCCAGTTCATCGCATCACTCTCGACTTTATCAAACCGTCGTTGTTGTGTTGGATTATCACTGGTCAATTGTTTAACAATATTAAGATCTTTTTTGAACCTATCTTTACCACTCACATAAGGTTCTAAATATTCAGTTTGTCCACCAATAGCAAAACCGCGCAGTCCTGTTTCTTGATCAATCATCGCACTAACAAGCCCATTCGCATGATCGATAACTTTATATGTGTGTTCTACTTTTTTGGATGTTTGCTCCATTGTATTAATTGCATTCCATACAATGGTAAATAAAACGCCAAGTAAAAAAATAACGAAGCCATTACTTATTAGTAGCTTATTTCTTATTGAAATATTGGAGATATTCATAATGTATTAGCCTTTTATTATTGAGTAATAACGGCAGATATGACGGCGATCACTTCAGTTAACCCAAAATGTCCATAGCTTGTAGCCTTATATAGAATAAGCAATTAATTGCACTTAAATTTATAAACTACAGTAATTTGTTTTAAAACTGAGAATATCAAACGTATTGATAAAATTATCTTTAAAGCCGTAGCATATTTAGCTAACAAAAATGCCTTATACACTATAATTTTCACTTTAAAGACAGTTATCCGAATTATGTGAGGTGTTACTGTGTATAACTATCTAAACACTGAGGGATATAAAACACGTCATTATTTATATTTACTCACCACTATCATGAGCTTTTTGTTTCTATCGCATTTTACTTACGCAGGAACGACCAAAAATATTGGTACCAATATTCCTCTTGATGATCAGTACGGTTTAGCACTTGAACCTGCTCCCACTATCACTTTTCGCTTTTTACCACCAGCGGCTGGACAGCAACAAATTGAACAATTTATTGAACAATCTCCTGTACTTGACACCATCAAACAACTTAGTCAACGTCGTTTTATTTTCTCTCCCAGTTTACAGGTTGTGTTCGGTTCTGAAGATGGTCCGCTGTTCGATCCTCAAACATATTCGATCCATATTCCCTATCAATTTGTTATTAAAGCCCGTAACCGTTTAAAAAATAAAGGCTTTATTAACAATCAACGACGGTTAAACCAAGCAACAGAAGATACGTTATTACATACCCTACTGCATGAAATTGGTCATGCTTATATTCTCGATCGAGCAATACCCATTTTAGGCAAAGAAGAAGATTCTGTGGATAACTTTGCGACCATACTATTACTTAACGATATCGCAAGAGGAGATGAAATAGCGATGAACTCCGCCGATTTATTTGCGTTAGAAGATCTGGATATAGACAGTTTTGATGATGCAGATTTTGTCAGCGAGCACAGTTTAGACTTACAGCGTTACTATAATATTTTATGTCTAGTGTATGGCAGTAATCCTAACCGTTATCAACGTATTTTCGATGACTTACCCGTCTCTGAACGCCAGCAACAAAAAGAACGTTGTCCTGAATATTTTTCTGTTATTAATCAAGGCTGGTTGCATTATCTTGCCGAATAACGATGAGCAATCTGAGATGATATGATAATTGCAGCGCAAGATTTAAAGCTATAAATAACCCAAATATGACAAAGCAAAAAACAATCACTTTACTATAGGGCTATAATCTTTAATATCAATAACATGATAACGATTTACATTGTGTTGTTACACTTTTACGGATGAGTTTGTATTCTATGTCGAATGGCAGTCAAAAAGATAATAAAGCAGAAACAAACTCAGATATAAGTAAGAATGATCATACTAATGCGGTTTCGCAGCCTAAGCGATTCCGTCGCTTTCTATTTTGGACGATTTTACTTTTCACAACGCTTCCGCCTGTCGTACTTTCTATCTGGCTGAACAGTAAAGGGATCCACCTTAACAGCGTTTCAGGGTTACATTTCAAACATGGTCTTTCTGCCAAGAAAATCTCTGTCAGTATTAATGATACAAAATTAGAGTTTAACAATTTATCTCTTCAACGACGTCTCGATAAAACCAGTGGAGAAGTGTCGTATCATATAGTGGCAACAAAAACGAAACTGGTACTTCCTCCTGCAGCAAAATCAATGCTTAAAGAGAACAATGTACAACTTAACTACATTCACTTTTGGGATGCTGATTTTAAGTTTACGCATTTTAAGACACCTTTTCGTTTTTCAGCCCATGCGCGAAAAGTAACAGCATCAGCGCTGCATACTAACAGTGTAAGTGGGTGGCCTAACGCTATCCAGATACTAGAAGATGTTAACGTAGATTTTAATAGTGATCCTGATATTGCATTATCTGGCACAGTAAAGCACGGTGTGATAACCCTGTTTTTCCCTGACTATAATCCCTCTCCTCATTATCGTTTACCTTTTAACGATGGTGATTTTTCTATTGCTTGGAAGAAGGATTCAACTCCACTCAAAATTAATATTGGCTCTTTGGTTCCAGAGTGGGAAACCTTATATTCAATTTTAGAAAAGCAAATCATCACGAAAATGGCTTTCGCGATTGATTTCCATGATCCAATAGACTCTATGGTGTTAACCACTGATAAATTTCATATTGAAGAACCTAAATATTTGCCGCAATTTGTTGAGCGTGCCGATATTAATAATAAGGGCTACCACTTAGGACAAACCATTGCCAACCTTGCGCAATTGCCGATGCACAAATTTAAAGTGAAATCTTTTACTTACGGTGATTTAATTTTAGATGCGAAGGTGGTTTTAGAAACACCACTCGCAAATACAGAAGGTAAGACTGAACAAAAAAAGCATAAAAAGAAAACAGCTAAAAAACTGGCGACACAGAAACAAATTGATAGAAAAAAGGCAATAGATCAAGCGAAACAACAAGCAAAAGATCTTAACGTCACAGAAGAAGCGCGAACAAAAGCGAAATTTATTGTTCGTGGTAAAGCACTTGCGCCTAATCCCTACGATCTTGATGTGACAGTTCGTCACTTAACTAAAATTGATGCATGGGTTAATACCCACCTAACACGCAGTGACGGTAACAACCTTTACTGTGAATCTAAAATCCTCTTTAAACAGCCATTACCTACTTACTTCAATTGTAATGCTAACTTCAAAGACACCAAAGAATTTACAGATCGTCTAGGCCTAACTGAACTGCCTAACGCAAAGATCAATGGCCCACTGCGCTTTTGGGCTAAACAAACATCAGCTCCTATTGATGCGCCTAAGAATAAAAGCATGCTGCTTAACAACAAACTTGCTACCGCTTATTATGATGTAGGATTTGAATTACCTGAATCTTTTGAGATCGCCTTAAACAAGTACGCTCTCCCAGCAGGCTTATTCAAAAAATTTAATGGTGAGCACGCAGAACAACGTAAAAACAAACAACTTGCTGATGTTAAAATGATCAGTGATGGCAAAATCGAATTTAACGTGAATTTCTACGACAAGCTACTACGTGTCAATTTGAAAGATGACAGTAAAAAAATTAGTTTTGTTAATAAAAAAACGCAATCGGCTATCAAACTAAATTTTAAAGATCTCAGCTGTCTTTACCCTAATTTGCAATGTCATATTAATGCAGAGATTGAAGCTAAAGCCGATAAGATTTATCCCATGCCTAATAGTTTGATTAAAAACTTCAATTTTCGCACCAACATGGTAGCAACATGGGCTAACAACCTCTTAGTCGCAAAAATGGCTAAGAATAATATTTCAATGGATAATGTTGATGTTCAAAGTATTCCTGGCTTTCAAAAGAGCCAAAGTAAGAATGTTAACTTCCAGTTAGATTCATTAGTCGGACTCTATACACAAAATAAACAAGGTACTATTGGTACATTTACCATTTACCAACCAGCAGAAACAAAGGCATCACTGAATTCTGAATTTGTAGTAAACCGCCAAGAAGGAGCTCATTCAGATGAAAACAGGCATCCATCATTAAGTCGCTATCGCGCAGATCTAGGGATCAAAGTTAATAATTTTTATCTTAGCCAAGATTTGAAATTAGACGATGACACGTCATTAGAAAACGTGAAGCCTAATACGGATAGTACAAATAAAGATCCGTCATCTAAAGTGTGCAATCCTGTCATGCGAAGTATTCCTACACCACCGTATAAGCATAGTCACGCATACAGTGTTGAAGCGTTAATTAAAGATAACGTCTACTCAGCGACGGCTCTACCACAATTGAATGTTTGTGCGGGAGCATCACATTTCACTGCGCCATTACGTAACGAAATTGATAATCCAGAGGCTTTTTTAACCGCGTCTATCATCGATACATCAGGTAATATAAACCACAATACAGATAGTGACGTTATTCTTAAACCACTGATCATTAGGTCTGATTACGGTATTGTATTTAATGTTCAACGTAATCAATTAAAACTGGGTAAAATTTACAGTGATGGCCACGTACAGTTATTAGGCAATGAGTTAACCCTCAACAATCAATTTAAAAACAGCAGAAAGGCTTTATTTGCAGATATTGATTTACACGCTAACTTTGACACTGGGAACTCTCACATAAAGTTACAGCGTCACACATTTGATTTTACACCAGAGCAAGATCTCAAAAGCTATTACATTCCTATATTGCCGATTGATTTAAATATTACCCATGGTCAGTTAACCACGAGTGCCGATATTCATATAAATAAAGATGCACAAATTACAGGCTCTATTGAACTATCAAGTAAAGGCATTACAGGTGCGTATGAAAGTTATCGCTTTGGTAACGTTGATAGCAATGTAGAATTAACGCTGATTGATTCTAATGTGAAAACACAATCACCGCTGGAAATCTCAGCCGATTATCTTGATCTGGGTATTCCGATGTCAAACCCTCGTTTTGTTGCTGATTTTGATACCGCAAAACAGTATTACCATATTGCACACGGTTCAACTGAGCTTTACGGGGGAAATGTCACTATTACACCACTCACTATCACTAGCCTGAGTAATATTAAAGAAGTTCCTTTAAAGGTAACGGGGATTGATTTAAAACGTGTCATGGCGATTGCGGATCAAGACAATATAGAGCTAACAGGAAAAGTAGATGGTGTTATTCCTATTGCACTTGATAATGGCAGTATTGTGATACGTAACGCTTCGCTCGATACCCGTAAACCCGGCGGCGTATTACGCTACATTGAAGGCTCAAGCCTTGATAAAAAAATTAAAGAGGCGGGCGCGTCAAGTCCGCTCAATATTGTAAAGGTTTTAGAAAATTACCATTATAATAGTATTGCTCTTACCTTTGATTACGCTAAAAATGGCGACCTTTCATTAATAACAGAAATCAAAGGTCAAAGCCCAGACTTCCAGAACGGACGTCCGATCCACTTAAACATTAATTTAAATGACAATATCCCTAAATTATTGCGCTCAAAAGATTTGATTTATTCATCACATTTAGTCGCTCAAATCAAACAACAACTTGGCATTCAAGAATAAGAAGACAACTACCAGATATGATTACCTATAACAAACATTGCCAAAATCAAGACAATAAGAGTCGCTCTGATGGTCATTTTTCAGCAGTAAAAGCCGCTTTTCTGCTATTAGGCCTTTCGAGTATTATTGTAATCAGTGGCTGTACACCAAAGGTTGAGGTTGCACTTTCAGAAAAGCCGATCGTTATTAACCTTAACATCAATATTAAGCATGAAATCAATGTGAAAGCCGATCGTGAAATTAATGAGCTATTCAATGACAAAGATGTATTTTAAATTCGCTCTAAATGTACTGACTGGGCTAATGCTATTGTCGTCAGTGGCTCATGCATTAACGTTACAACAAGCTAAACAGCACGGACTGATTGGTGAGGCAAATAATGGGTATGTGGCCAGTGTACAACCTACTCCTTCACCGTCTTTACGTGCCTTAATTGATTCCGTGAATAGCAAACGCCAACAAGGCTACTTGCATATCAGCAAAAAAAATAATCTATCATTAGATGAAGTGAGTAGCATGGCACAAGAAAAAGCGGTAAAGAAAACTTTACCGGGACAGTATTTTCAAACTAAAACGGGGGATTGGGTTAAAAAATAAACCCTTACTTATGTTAAGTTTTTCTTAACCCCACACTCAGTCTATTTAACTCTAAACTGTTCAGTATTCAGCGTATAATATTCTTAATTATAATTATATTTTTATCGCTATTACTATGCCCATCATTGATAACCTCAAACGTCTACGACCAATAGACGCGATATTTATTTGTACTGCGTTATTATGTTTACTGCCTATTATCAGTTCGCCAATCGCTTTAATCCTTGGTTTTCTTCTTGCCAGTTTTGGTTTAGTCCCTTCACAATTTAATATCGCTGCCCTAACCAAAAAACTTTTATCTTATTCCATTATAGGTTTGGGCTTTGGTATCCATTTAAATGAGGCAATTGAAGCCAGTAAAGCTGGATTAGGTTTAATCATTTGCTCTATTTTCTTTACGCTACTTCTAGGCTGGATTGCTACTCACTTTTTATCACTAGATAAGAAAACCGGTCATTTAATTGCCTCTGGTACTGCAATTTGTGGTGGTAGCGCTATTGCAGCGGTTTCCCCTGCTATTAATGCAAAAGATGAGCAAACATCACTTGCCTTAGCAACGGTATTTGTCTTAAACGCTGTCGCACTGTTTGTATTCCCGGCTATTGGTCATTTATTGGACATGAGCCAGCACGCTTTCGGAACATGGGCAGCGATTGCCATTCACGACACTTCATCTGTTGTCGGTGCAGCTGGTTCTTACGGGGATGAAGCCTTAAAAACAGCAACAACGTTAAAGTTAGCGCGTGCATTATGGATCATCCCTGTCGCTTTTATCAGTGCTTTAATTTTTAAAGGGAACAGCAAGAAAATCGCGGTACCTTACTTTATCGTTTTATATTGTGTTGCTATTTTAATTGCGCACTTTTTACCGCAATTTCAATCTGTTTACGATGTGATATTTACAGCTTCGAAACGTTTGCTGGTGGTGTGTCTATTCTTAATCGGCTCTGGGATCACTGTTAATAAGCTGAGAAATGCGGGTCCAAAACCAATGTTATTAGGTGTGCTACTCTGGCTTGCTATTGGTATATCCTCATTAATCTATATCGAAATGTTTATCCCTTAACTTTTCTCTATTGTCTAAACAAAGAGCCAGACTATATGTCTGGCTCTTTGTTTTTATACGCTGGTTAGCAGCCTTGAGTATTACATTTCCATAATTGGACGCCACATCTCTTCTAATTCTGCTTCTGATGGTATAGCACTATGCTCGATTTTTTTTACTACTCGACAGGGATTACCTACAGCAACAGAGTCTGCAGGAATATCTTTTGTTACAATACTACCTGCGCCAATGACACTTCTATCACCAATAGTAACCCCGTCTAATATTATGGCTCCGGCTCCTATCCATACATTATCACCAATAGTGATAGGATTAGCAGCAGCAATAGGTAAGACTCTTTCAGCAATATCTAATGGATGCCCTGCTGTACTAATAACCACATTTGGTCCAATTTGAACGAACTCTCCAAGCATCACTGGAGCAATATCTAAAATTTTAACGCCTGCATTAAGAAAACCACCACGTTTGAAATGTATATTCTTTCCCATATCACAATAAAATGGCGGAAGAATAGTAACGCCATTTACCGAACCCAATAACTCAGACAGGATGCGATGATATTTTTCGTCTTCTGATGGTCGAGCATGGTTAAAGTCATACAGCTTTTCTTTAACACTTTGCTGAAATTGGACAAGTTCTGGGTTGATGGGTAAATGTACGGAGAAATCTGATAGTTTGCTGCTCATCCTTGCCTCTAATACCAATAGACATTTCAATATAATAAATAAAGTATCTGATGGCGCGGCTATTTTATATAACAAGAAACACGGATAAATAAAAAAGCGGCTATCATTTTGCCGCTTCGTGATAGAGATCTTAATTAAAAAGGATAAATACAATTTTGTTTATTCAGGTGAATATAACAACAAGTCAAAACGGCCATTACCATGAAGAATATCAAGATCAGGCTCATCCGCAATTAAATCACGAATAGATGGGCTTGCAATAATCGCACGCTCTAGATCTTCAATCGCTTGCTCTTCAATCCCTAATCGAGAATAAGCACAAGCACGCTGATAAAGTGCTGGACCATTGGTGTCATCCACCTCCAACACTCGATTACATAAGCTCAGCGCCCAATGGTATTCCTTAATTTCCATTGCCGCATCTGCTTTATAGGTTAACGCTTCAAGATCACCGGGGCGAATAAGTAAAATTTCGTCATACACGCCAATACGTTGTTCTGGTGTTTGAGAACTTTGCGCACGTAACCAAAGGTTATGAATTTCGTTAATTTTCTCAATTTCTTTATTATTTTCACTAATAATGCGTGTTTTACGTTTTAAATCTCGTTCAAGCGCCAAGAACTTCTTCTCATATTCTTGGGCAATCTTCTCTAATCGTTTATCCGCCATTTCAGTGGTGTTACTTTTGAACTCACGAAGAGACTGCCAGCCAACAAAAGCGATAAGAGATGCGACACCTGCAATAATGTAGAAAAAGTAAGTGACGGTGACATTCGCATAATTTAATGACTTATCGGCAACTGATAATTCGCGATCGGTAATTTCTATCACCATTCGACGTTCAAGATCTTGCTGTGATTCACGTAAATCTTTCAATTCATCAAGAATATAACGTTCCATGAACGGCTTTTCTAACATGTCCGTTTCTGAGTATTTTTTTTCACTTGCCTGTACAGAAAAACAGAGAAGTAGAGAAACTAATAGCCCTATAAGCAAGCGCATAAGTATTCCTTTTACATAGGTAAACAGTACAACTTCTGAAACCATAGCAAATGGAGGGACTAAATAGCAAAAAGTGAAGGTAAATTGCTGAAAAATAGGTATATAAGCAGTTTAATAGAAATATATCGAATAATTAATCATCACTTTCTAGTTTTGTAATGATTGAAATAAGACCATTTACTCTTCTAAAATGTAAATCCCCTATTAAAAAACTAAATAGAAGTTATCAATAAATCAACATTACGAACTCACAGTATTATGGTTCAATTTCAACCCGATCAGATCTAGATACAGTTTGAATTGCGTGATGTTTACTCTCATCAACTTTAAGCCATACCACTGTAATAAGAATAACAAAGGCGATTAAATCGCAAATTGCACTGATTAATCCTGATGTCATTAGCGAAGCAACTATTAGCCCAATCGCAATCAATGCCGCTGTAATTCTAAGCTTTTTATCATTATTTTTATCTAACCATTTTTTCATACTTCACTCCTATCTGCTGATTAATAGTAATAGAGTGATGAAGGTTGAAAAATATCGATTGAGTATTTGATAGAGTAAAATAGTCTATCAAATACTCGTTATTAAATGTGAGTATTAAAAAGCGAACATACTATTTGGCTCTTACGATACAGATAGACTGTCAACTCGGTTAGCGATTATTGCTTATAGCAACGCTTTAATTCACTAAAGCGATAGAAATAGCTCCCAGCCTCAATAGGGTGACATGATGATTTAAAGCCAATTTCTTTCTCGTTATAAAGCATTTTCACAAGCAAATCATCAGCTTCACCACGATACACATCCCACTGAATATTACTGCTATAAGGTGCTACCCATTTACCGTGCCAATCATTGTTGTCGTAGCTAAAGGTCGTTTGAGGATCAACACCCTCTTCACTACCTTTCAATTGCATATTGGCAGCAAAAGGCATAATAGTTTCAGCATGGGCAAAACGTACCTTTAGTGCCGCCTGCTCATTACCTTGTTTAATTTTTTCGATTTCATTGAAAAAGTCATCAACCAATACCGATGCCATCTTGTAAGTAATATCAGTATTGTTAAAGCTTGGGCCTTTTTCATAAAAATCTTCACCATCTAATACATAGCTTAACCATTGAGTTTCTTCTGGAGTAAAGAATTGCTCAAAGTGCCAAGGCTCTTCACCTGCTTCTTGTGCCATACCTGGTGCAATTAAGTAGAGGTTAAACAAATGTATTACTGCATCGACTTCATTTTCTGCCAATAACTCATCAGGCTCTTCTGTTGAATAAAACTTCAGTTCACCATTTACTAATTGTTGTACAAACTCCGGACTATAGAGACTTTCTAATACTGCTTGTGCTACTTGATGAGATTTCTCGCTATCGAATAAACGATCAATAGCCGCTCTTAATGCAGCGTCGTGATCAACATAGTCATTGTATTCTTTGTTTTCTTTATGGAAATACAACTGCGCTTTGTTAACTTTTGGTTCTAACAGTAAATCGGCGAGATCTTGGTTATTTTCTGTCAAACCTTCAGTAAAAGCATTGGCACTTGCCAGTGCGCGATCTTTACCTGAATATTCCACCACAATATGACGTTGATTTTCTATTGCTTGATCAATCAAAGAATGATTGCGCTGTGCTGCACGCTTACCAATCGCCAACAACTCATCATGACCTAAACCGGATAAATTACCGTAACCTAACGCTTCGTTAGCTGCAGTCATACGTTCGATTTCAGCACCGAGCTTTTCACCTAATGGAGTAAGCGCACCTTGCTTTTGTGCCTCACGCCAAACTTGCATTGAAATATCGTCATATTTAAAACTGGAAAGTGCACGGGAGCCATGACGAGAGACCAACTCAGAATAAACTAACTCATAACCTTGCGGTGCTTGTTGGTAACTACCGAGTTTCTGCTGTGGCGCATAAGTTGTTTTTGTACCAAATTGATACTCAGTAACGGGATCGGGTTTATCATCTGAATGACAAGCTGTGATCCCGATAACGCCCAGAGCACAACACAAAGCAAGATAACGCATATAAAACCTTAATATTCGTGTAAAAACGCGAGATTAAGCGAGTTATGTGACAACTTATCTTCATTTAGGTCAGGCTTTTGTCAACTTAAAACTATTCGCCGCGACAGAGGTTTAACATTTCGCAATCGGTAATTCATCAAGTCGTGTAGTCCAACGGTTAGAACGATGTGCTTGCTTCATGTGCCAGTTGGAAGTTGCAATAACAGAGGCGGGTTTAATTCCATTCTTAAACTTCGCATTCATCATATCGGTGATTGCCATTAAATCTCGACGTTTAGTTTCATCATAGGCACTGGTATCAAACATATCTAATTGAAAACTATTGTTTTCAGCTGGCGTCAGTTCATCTAATATCACACCAACTTTTTGATACTCATAGCCTTCTTTATAGAGCTGTTTAAGCTGCTGTATTGCGGATTCAATAAACTTATAGTTATCTTGGCTTGGACACATAAGTGCTACTGCACTACTACGGTTTCGCTGTGGTAGTTGCTTATAGCGATTAGTACGTAAGAACACTCCAACAATATTGGCTTGGCTTCCTTGTTTTCGCAGTTTTTCTCCCGCTCGTTGGCAATGAAAAGCCAAAGCAGATTTTAACTCTTCAAACTCAGTAATACCTTGGCCGAAACTTCGACTCGACAAAATTTGTTTTCGGGTTTCATCAATATCCCCAGGCGCAATACACGCGACGCCTTGCAATTCCATTATTGTTCGTGCAAGAACGACATTCCATACTCGCCGCATTTCAGGCGCACTCTTTTGGGATAGTTGTAATGCATTATCAATACCTAATGTACGTAACTTCGTTGCCGTTTTTGCCCCTATCCCCCAAATATTTTGAATATCTGTACGAGCTAATAACCATTCCCTTTTATAATCACTGTCAATTTGAATGACACCATTCACCTGTCGCTCATACACTTTGGCTGCATGATTGCCCAATTTAGCCAAGGTTGCTGTAGCACCAATCCCTACACGAACAGGTAATCCAATATTTTTATAAATAGTGTCTTTAATTTCGCGACCATAATCTTGCAATTGTTCTAACTTAAAACCATCAAGACGAACAAAGGCTTCATCTATTGAATATTGTTCAACACACGGAGAAAATTTAGAGAGCTCTTCAATAAAACGACGACTCATATCGGCATATAAGTTGTAATTTGAACTACGTACCTGAACGCCTTTCATACGGACATCTCGTTCAACTTTAAACCATGGCGCACCACGTTGAATGCCCAGTGCTTTCGCTTGATCAGAAAGAGCGACACAACAACCATCGTTATTTGAAAGTACCACTAAGGGCTTATTCACTAACGTTGGATCAAACAACTGTTCACAAGAACAATAGAAACTCTTGGCGTCTACCAATGCCCACACTTGATCGTGTTTACCTGTAATAATTTCAGATATTGTCATTTCAAATACAGCATTAAAGTAAATTGTGAATATTACGGGTCACGACACCAAAAATTTCAGCATCTTGAGGTAGAGGAAATGATTTCATGGCTGGATTTTCTGCTTTTAACCACCAAGCATCATTTAAACGAATTAAACGTTTACAGGTAAATTCATCATATATGCGTGCAATAACTATTCGCCCAGGGATCACCTTTTCAGCCCGATCAACCACCAGCAAATCACCATCAAAAATTCCAGCGCCAATCATAGACTCACCGGATGCACGCAAAAAGAAAGTCGCATTAGGATGGCGGATCAAATACTCATCAAGATCTAAACTCTCTTGATGTCCATCAGCGGGAGATGGAAAACCACACATCACTGATTCAATAAAATACGGATATGCTGTCATTAAACAGACCAAAAATACTACTGTACATTTATACAGCTTAATACGATTGGTACTGTAAGGTCACTTTTTTTATTGTTTTTTCTCTTACTGCAAAAATCCATTATTCATGAAACATATTAAAAACCAGTAAATCAGTATTTTAATCGAATGAAAAATCATCAAACAGCGTTTTTTATACTATTTTAATGCGGAGAATATACCTTTATTGGATACAATGAATTTAATAAAATCCGATACTGAATATTGACGCCTATTTCTAGGCTTTCGTCGATATAGTATCTACTCTCAAAGATTATGGAGACACATATGACGTTACTGACTCGTAAGGCAGTTACTCTTTTAGGCCTATTAGCTTTATCTGGTTGTGCATCTTCTGACAGCCCATGCGATTCAGGTTACCTTATGCCATCAAAAATTGACGGTGCTAATTTTCAGTGTGAAAAACCAACTCATACTGTCGTTCCTGAAACAACAGTAACGCCACCGCCAGTGATTGATAGCGATTATATCAACAACAATAATGCGCACCTTGAAGATGAGACATCAATGACTAACGACCAAGCATTTGGTGATATTTCTCCTTCTCGTTACACAGTACAAATCTTAGCACTAAGTGAAGAGCGTAATTTACGTGGTTACCTACAGCCAATTACAGGTAATGAGCCAATTTGGGTTAACTGGAAACATGTCGACGGCCGTAACTGGTACGCTGTCATTTATGGTAACTTTGCAACAAAAGATGAAGCTCGCCAAGCTATTCACAGTCTACCTGCATCTGTTCAAGCACAAGGACCATTCCCATTAAGCTTTGCCAAGGTGAAAGCTGACAAAGAAGGTCAGGTATACCAACTACGTTAATCAACCTTTGATTACGCAATAAAAAACCAGCACTTAGGCTGGTTTTTTATCGTCTATATTTTTTAACAGAAATAAAAAACCAGAGTCATACTCTGGCTTTTTTGCAGTGATTAAATAGAGAGCTTATTCGCCATCTTTACTCACGTCTGTATTGCGCTTTTTCTTCGGCATAAATACGTCGTTACCCACCGCTTGGTTTTCGTAAAAACGTTTATCCACTTTCTTCTTAGCGCGTGGAGCTTGCTGCTTCTGAGCAACCACTTTATCGCCTGTTGGTTTCTTCTTAATAAACTTCTTCTTAGGCGCAGGTTTCAACCCTTTAAACTTACCTTCTAAACCTTCGATAGTGGTAAATTCAATCTTCTGCTTTAAGAATGCTTCAACGTTTTTAAAGCTCTTCCAGTCTTTAGGGCCAACCAGTGATACAGCATCACCTTTGTTACCCGCACGGCCTGTACGACCTACACGGTGGACATATTCTTCCGCATGTTTAGGCATATCGAAGTTAATAACCAGTGATACGTTATCTATATCTAAACCACGAGAAGCAATATCCGTTGTAACAAGGATCTTATGACATGTGCGCTCAAATTGGCTCATGATGCTATTACGCTGGTTCTGGTTTAAGCTGCCACTTAGTGCAACGGCTTTTAGCTTGCGCTCGTTTAGTTCAGCGGTTAAACGATCAGTATCAGCACGGGTTGCAGTAAAGATGATAACTTGTTTGTAATCTTGGGTTTCTAAGATTTTATCCAGTAACGCTTGTTTATGATCTAAGTGATCACAAAGAATAAAGCGTTGTGTAATATCTTTATGCTCTTCTGCTGAGTGGCCAATCGAAATACGCTTGGGGTTATCAAGCATTTCAGATGCAATTTCTACGACATCTGAATGGTCTAACGTTGCAGAGAACATTAAGGTTTGACGACGACGGTGGTTAGCCGCTTCGTTAATACGACGAAGTTGTGCTTCAAAACCTAAATCAAGCATACGGTCTGCTTCATCAAGGATTAGCATTTCTAAACCGTCAAGGTGCGTACTACGGTGCTCTAGGTGATCAGCTAAACGACCCGGTGTTGCAACAACAAACATAGGGTCATTACGAAGTGCTTTAACTTGATCATTAAAGTTTTCACCACCAACAATCAAGGTACCGTCATAAGGTGTACCTGCATTTAATGTACGTAATTGCGCAAAAACCTGTTTAGCCAATTCACGCGTTGGTGTCAGGATCAATACTCGAGGATCACGGCGTGTAAACGGCTTACTACGATACATACGTTGCATTGCAGGAAGCAAAAACGCCAATGTTTTACCGGAACCCGTTTTCGATGAGGCTAAGATATCTTTGCCTGCGATAGCAACAGGAATAGCTGTTTGCTGAATTTCGGTTGCTCGATCAAACGCCAAGTGATTGATTTTTTTCAGTAGGCGTGGGTCTAATCCAAGATCTTTAAAATGCAAAATGACGCTCCGGTAAAAACAACTCTTTGGATAGAGTTTACAGTTAACTATGATGAATATCACAATAACGTGAAAAACATTAGCCGTTGATTATAACACAAGTTCTGATTAAGAAAGCATATTTACCTTTTTCATTTTCTCATAAAGCGGTAGATAAAAGCGAATTGGAAAGCAATGAGCATTTAGTCTAATCTAGCGAAGATTTATTCAATAAGGATGTATGATGTCAGAAAATAAATTCCCATTATGGTTAGCCGTTTCCTATACCCTCTTTTTCATCATTTTAGGAATAAACCCTGCTTTTAGAGAAGTATGGATAGCAGAAGCCATTCCGCTGATTATTATTTTTGGAATACTCATTTTCACTTTCCGTTACTATCGTTTTAGTAACCTTGCTTACGCTTTAATGGCAGTATGGTTAGTACTACACAATATCGGCGCTCACTATACCTTTGCGAATGTCCCATTTGATTGGTTTAATGATTTAATTGGTTCCCGACGTAATAATTTTGATCGTCTTGCCCACTTTTCAATTGGCTTTTATGCTTTCCCTATCGCTGAATATTTAGTGAGAAAAGACCATTGTAAGCCGCTTATTGCCGGTTTATTTGGTTTATTTGCTGTCATGGCGATTGCTGCTGGTTATGAGATCATTGAATGGTGGTACGCTGCAAGTGCTGGTGGTGAAGCAGGCATTGAATTCTTAGGCTCTCAAGGAGATATTTGGGATGCTCAGAAAGATATGTTAGCTGACACCTTAGGTGCCGTGTTTAGTTTGATCTTATTCTTTATTTTTAAAACCTATAAGCAAACCGAAGGTTAAAACATCTGCTGTTAAATGCTCATATCAAAAAGGCGCTCACTTCAATATAAAGTGAGCGCCTTTTGATTATTCGTAATTCAGTGCTAACGCTAATTATTCAGAGTCTGGATAACCATTTGGGTTAGTCGACTGCCAGCGCCAAGTATCTTGTGTCATATCATCTAAGGTTAATTTCGCTTCCCAATGTAACTCTGCTTTTGCTTTTGCAGGATCGGCCCAACATTCAGCAATATCACCAGAACGACGCGCTGCAATGCGGTAAGCCACTTCCACACCTGAAGCATTAGAGAATGCATCAACCATTTGCAGTACGCTGTTACCTTTACCTGTACCTAGGTTATAAATGTGTAAACCTGCTTCAGAGCCTTTATGGTTCAGTGCTGCTAAGTGACCATCAGCAAGATCAACGACATGAATGTAATCACGAACGCCAGTGCCATCAATCGTTGGATAATCATTGCCAAACACAGATAGGAATTCACGGCGGCCAACTGCAACTTGAGAAATAAATGGCATCAAGTTATTCGGGATACCTTGTGGATCTTCACCCATAGTGCCTGATTTGTGCGAACCAACAGGATTAAAGTAACGCAGTAACGTAATGCTCATTTCTGGATGAGCGTGTTGAATATCGGCCAAACACTCTTCAACCATTAACTTACTACGGCCATAAGGGTTGGTCGCACTGGTTGGAAAGTCTTCTGTAATTGGTACAGAAGCGGGATCGCCATAAACCGTTGCTGATGAACTAAAGATCAATGCATTCACACCAGCCGCACGCATAGCTTCAACAAGCACTAATGTGCCATGAACATTATTATCGTAGTATTCAAGAGGCTTCTCTACTGACTCACCCACTGCTTTTAAACCCGCAAAATGGATAACAGCATCAATTTCATTTTCAGCGAAAACTTTATCTAAAAAAGCACGATCGCGAATATCCCCTTGATAAAAAGTAGGTTTAACGCCAGTTAGGTTTTCAATACGACCCAATACTGTTTCTTTACTGTTATACAAATTATCGACAATAATTGGTGTCATACCTGCTTCAATCATTTGTACACAAGTATGACTGCCGATATATCCCATGCCACCAGTAACTAAAACACGCATAGTGTCTCCTAATCCTTAAAATAGAGGCTATCACATTCATACAAAGCTATATTAAGCCGTCATATTAAATGGATAATCAATCAGTTGACAATAATTATCGTGATTCATCACCATAGTTTCAAGTCAGTTATGCTTAATATTACCATCGAACGCACTTAATCTTTATTATCTATGTTTACAATTACAAACAATATCTTCAGTTTTAATGACTTGCACCGCTGTTATAAAACACCGTATTATTATGCGGTGCTTTTTTAACTATCGAGTCACTATGAAACGTTTATTTCCTATAACTATGATGGTATGCAGCTTGCTACCTCTTCTCAATGGCTGTGAAGTGGTTCAATGGAAAACCGATCATGATCAAACCGTACTACATGATGATGGTTTTACTAAACATTCCCTTGCATTAAAAGAAGGCGGAACGCTGACTTACTGGGAAGGTGGACAAGGTAAACCTTTATTATTATTGCACGGTTTTGGCGGAACAGCTGCGGCAACATGGAAAGCTGAAATGCTTGAGTTAAGCAAACATTATCGTGTTATCGCGCCTGATTTATTGTGGTTTGGTGAATCAAAAAGTAAAGCAGAAGCACGTTTAGCGACCCAAACTCAAGCAATATGGCAACTTGTTGATCACTTAAAACTACAAAAAATCAATGTTGCTGGTATCTCTTACGGCGGTTTTATTACTTACGATATGATGACGACACCAGAGAGGATCAATAAAGCCATTATCATTGCTAGCCCAGGCCCGCTTTTTAGCGATAATGACTTAGCTGATTTGGTTAAACGTGCCAATGTGAATACACCAGAAGCGTTATTTGTGCCGAATGGTGCTGACGGTATTCGCCGTTTATACGACAATGTTTTTGTGAAAAAAAAGCCAATGCCGGATTTTGTTGCAGAGCAAATCTATCAAGGCTATTTTTCACAATGGAAGCCAGAACGTACCAGTTTGATCCAAACACTGCCATTAGATCGTGATCGTATTCAGCAATTCGATCCTACTCATTTGCCGAAACTCATGCTCATTTGGGGTGAAAAAGATAAGATATTTCCATTATCTAATGGCATCAAACTCAGCAAATATACTCAAGCACCCATCGTGGTTATCCCAAATACTGCACACGGTGTGACTAATGAGCAACCCCACCTCACATCTGAACTGATTAATAACTTTTTACAACAATAAATCAGTGAGCAGTAGTAAATAAGAGGGAAGATACATTCTTCCCTCATTATCGCTGGCTTCTAACGTTATTAACACGTTAGACAAAATAAATCATCGTTTCTATTCTTTATTGTTCTTGATAAAACTCGTTACATTAAATTTCAAAAAAAATTAGACATAGAGTAAAACGCTGCTATTCTCGCACAGTGCACAACATGCTGTATTCTTTCATTCTGTGCGAAGGCGTTTCCAACTTATGACGACATTAATCAAAAGCAATCAACTCCACCCCACCAATTTTGCTTATATCGAACTTAGCGAAAAAACACTTAAAAAACAGCTCGCATTACTTTTCCCTTTTTCTGGCGCTATTTGTGCTGTCATCGCATTTACTTATTTCGTTTCTGATGCTGAGTTTTATTTCACGCTTGTCGGTATCGTTGGCATGTTCCTTTGTTATAGCCTTGCTCTCCTCAACCGCTCTATTTTTTCAGCGAAAGTCTTATTCTGGATATTCTTGATTGCGACAACCTTAGTCTGTGCTAGTGGGTTTTATTTTGAAGGTGCACGACACATCAGTAACACAATTGGATTAACCATTCCTCTGTTGTGTTTTTTCGCTTTAAGGATAAAAACAGCAGCATGGTATAGCACTCTATTTGGTTTTATCTATATCGTTCTGAGTATTTCTGAAATTTCCAATAAACACTTACAAATATCATCGGCATTACAAAACATCAGTGCTTATTCAATAATTTTTTTGATGGCATTTTTACTTTCTCGCCATCGCTATGATGCCATTATGCAAGTTAAACGTACCACAACGCATGACTACTTAACTGGGCTTCTAAGCCGTGAAGGCTTCATCCCTCTTTATCTTAATGAGTCATCTCGTTGTAAACGCTATCGTCGTGATATATCGATGCTACTGATTGATATCGATAATCTTCGCGACATTAACGATCGATACGGACTCGATGTGGGTGATAAAGCTATTATGATGCTGGCAAAATGCATGAAAGAGACTTGTAATGCCGATGTTCAAATTGCACGCTTAAGTTGCCAAGAATTTTGTATTCTTATACCTAATGCAGATCTCCAAAAAGCAGAGTTTATAGCCATTGCATTACGCAATGAGGTCGCTAAATGGACTTTAGAGTTAGAATCTGGTCATAAAATTAATATGACGATCAGTGTTGGTATAACCACCGTTGAACATCAAGATTTTAGGTATGACTACATTAAAGCAGAGAGTGCATTGATGCGTGCGAAACGTTGGGGATATAATCAAATAGCAACCAATGAATAAAGGTGCTAAAGCATGTCTTCTAAAATACTGTGCCAATGGAAATGTTTTTCAGTTGAAGAACAAGCGCACGTACTGCCGAATAATAAACAAGTAACATTTACATCAATTAAGCATCCTGGGGCTGTGGTCATTATTCCTATTAATAGCCAAGGACATCTTGTTTTAGTTAACCAATATCGTCCTGCGATTAACCAATGGATTTTGGAATTTCCAGCTGGAACAATAGAGCCGAATGAAGATATTTTTCTTTGTGCGAAAAGAGAGCTCGCTGAAGAAACCAATTTAAAAGCAGAAAGCTGGCAGTCATTAGGAGAATTACTACCAGTACCTAGCTTTTGCGATGAGATCCAACACCTTTTCGTTGCAACAGATCTCGCCCCAACCATTGGTCAGCTTGATGATGATGAGATTATCGAAGTTGTTACCCTTTCGGTAACTGAACTCGAGCAAAAAATCGTAAAAAATGAAGTTAAAGATAACAAAACCCTGTCTGCTTTTCTTAAAGCACGTTTAGCTGGACTCCTATAATTTTTTGCGCTGAAGCCGATTTCAGCGTAAAAACCATATCTGGAAAATAACTACCCATACATATTGTTCGTCGTTCTCACAGTAAAAGACTATAAAGAACACTTTATGGAGCGGTAGTTCATGTCTTTTCTTCTCGCATTATTATTTACCCTATCCTCTAACCTCGATAATTTTGTCATAGGTTTAACATACGGAGTTAAAAGTGTAGATATTCCTCTTTCATCGAATATGATCATTTCATTTATTACCACTTTCATTACCTATTTATCCATGCTGTTTGGTCAACTGATCACTCACCTTGTTCCTCACCAATTTTCGAATGAATTAGGTTCAATCATTTTTATTCTAATGGGGGCTTGGTTTATTGTTGCAAATTTAGTTAAAAAACAACAAATAACACAAGAGAAACCCCGAGATATAAGCATTAAAGGTGCGGTTATATTAGGTTTTTTACTTTCAATTAATAATATTGGAGTGGGTATTCTTGGTAGTATTACTCATCTAAATATCATGTTAGTTGTAGCATTAACCTTTATTACTGGTATTGGATTAACCTATGCCGGCAATAATTTAGGCAATTATGTGATTGGTAAAGTGATTGGTAAATATAACGACATCATTTCTGGCACATTACTCATTGGGTTAGGTGTACTATCTTTGCTTTTCACTTTCTAACCAATAAAAAAGCCCAGCACTAAGCTGGGCAAAGCAGTGCTACTTAATTCTCGTAGAAAACAGAATAAATAAGTAGCGACTACGTCATCAGCAGTGGACGCTTAGACTATTTAAGTATTGCAATTAATCGCTACACTTTATTTACAAATCAATGACTACATCGCGATAACAGCTTAGTTTAAAGTTTTACTTCCCAGCGCGTTAGTGGCTTATTCGTATCAATACCCCCCCGCCCCCAACGATCAAGGCTATCAATCACGATCACTTTGGTACCAGTAGAAACGAATGCTTTCATATTTTGACTTAACGCTTTAGTTGTCAAAATAGTTAGTGAAGGATCTTCTTTTAACACTCGGCTTAACTGCGCTTTATCGGCATCTGTCCATTCCAATTCTGGTTTCGTCATACGCTCAACAACAAATAGCTGATTACCTGATGCAAAATCTTCTAGCTCTGCAGAAAGTAATACAACAGCATTAACATCCGCTTGCATAAGAGTGTCTTGTTGACGATTAATCAACTTACGAATATCTATCATTAAAGCTTGTTGATTTTTTTCAATTTGCAGGGCCTTTTCAGGCCATAAACGCTGGAGGTCATCGCTTACAATTGCTGCCATGCGCGTTAAGTTGGTCGGATTTAGCCATGCATATAACGACGTAGTCCCGTCGGATAAACGCAGTGCCGCTACACCTTGTGCGCGTGACGAAATTGCTTGAGATGCGTCAATTTCAACAATCTTTATATTGCCCTCACGCGCATGAACAAAGAGCGGATCTTTCGGCCAAATGGCGCCTAACGTAATCGCTGCTTTTGCTGTTTTACTGGCATTTGAAGCAACATCAGCCCCTTTGGTTGAAAACCAGTTAGGTAAGCGCGTTACACCGTAGCGTTTAGGAGGCAAATACTCTGTCGTGATCCCTGTCTCTTTAGTCAACGCTGTCGCTAACATATAAGTCACAGGCGTTGCTGTTAAAATGTCTTTGGCGTAAGCAACACTTGTTGGCAGTAAAACGGCAGCACTTAAACAGGCACCGAATAACACAGTTTGCGTTTTGCGCATGGAGATAGAAAATTTATTCAACAAAAACATGTGGTTTCCTGATTAACTTTTACGAATAATGCGGTACATCGTTGCTGACATGAAAAAGATAGCAGAAACAATAATAATCGCAGCGCCTGATGGAACTGGAAGTTTTAATTCCATTGGCAATACCGTACCAATAACACAACTTATTGTGGCTAGTAGAGCCGACAATAAAACAAAACTGCCCATATTCTTGGTTAATAACCGCGCCGTTGCGCCAGGGATCAATAGCAACGCCCCAACCAACACTGCTCCAACAATTTTCACAGATGCAATCGTGACCAGCGTTATCATCATCACAAAGAGGTAATCGTAAAAATTGGTTTTGTAGCCCCGAACTCGCGCAATATCAGGACTAATACAGGTTAATAAAATCCGATTAAACGTCGGTATTAAGAGCAGTACAATTAAGGCGCAACTGATCGCAAGAACAATCAAATCTTGATCTGTTACCGTTAGGATTGAACCAAACAAGACGTTTTCTAACATGTGAATATTGATCTTACGTGCTACATACATCAACAATGCAGCACCAACCGCTAATGCTAACGCGAGGAAAACACCGACTAATGTGTCGTAAGGTACATTGGTTCGATTTCGCACGAAATGCAGCAATAAAGCAAAAATCATGCAGAAGCTAAATAAACCAATGAATGGATTTTCTGGCGGCTCGCCTAACAATACACCTAAGGCAATACCCGTTAGAGCGGCGTGACCGACAGCTTCAGAAAAAAAAGCTAAACGTTTAGCTATCACTAAGGTACCTAAACCACCTAAAAGAGGCCCAAGCAACAGTGCAGCTACGATTGCATTAACCATAAAGGCATAAGAGAAACTGTCACTTAACCAACCAGCATCAACACCGAGTTGTGCCCAATGTCTTAATAGTTCCATTACGCCACCTCTGATTGATTAGACGCAGAGACTGCTGGCTGTGAATAATGATTAAACAAACGTTCAATCTTCTCTGGTACCAATACTTGACTATGATCACCGCTATCAACTAACACACGATTGACCACATGAACTTGCGCTTCTAAACGTCGAACCGCTGTCACATCATGATGAACCGCTAATACAGTTTTACCTTGGTTAACAAATTCATGGATAAGCGATTCTAAATAACGCACACCCTGCTCATCCATACCCGTCGTTGGCTCATCAAGTACCAGTAAATCAGGATTATCTAATAGTGCTTGAGCAAACAACACACGCTGCTGTTCACCGCCAGATAATTGCCCCATACGACGATCTGCACGATTCGCCATACCGACACGATCAAGTTGCGTTAATGCAATTTGTTTATCTTTCTGACGTTGGCGCCAAAACAAAGGTGAACGGGTTTGATTTAATAAGATAAAATCCATCACGGTTAACGGTAGACTTTGTTCAAACATTGCTTTTTGTGGCACATAACCAATCGTACCGGCTTTACCGTTATTAACAGATTCATCCCATAAAATATCAATTTGCCCACGAAACGGTGTTAAGCCTAAAATAGAACGTAGCAATGATGTTTTACCGCCACCATTAGGTCCCATCACCACATGGCATTGTCCACCGTCAAATTGATGAGTGATTTCAGATAAAATCTGATTAGGACCGTATTGAAGGTTAACGTTAGTTAACTGAATGCTAGGACCGATGATCATGCTTGATCCTTATTTGCAGCAAACTTGATTGCTTCAACTAATGTGGCAAGGTTTTCTTTCATCTCAAGTTCAACTTTCTTACCGTCATAGTCTCCATGTGTCATGTGAGAAAAACGGTATAACTGAACACCTGTTGCCTTTTCAATGGTATCGACATAACGATTAGGCATGTTTAATTCATAAAACAAAACGTCAATGCCTGATTGTTTAATTTTCTCAATGGTTTCTTGTAGTTGGCTTGCACTTGGTTCTACACCATGCGCAGGTTCAATCACCGCAGCAACATCAACACCAAACTCTTGCAATAAGTAGCCATACGCATTGTGCGTAGTCGCAACTTTCATTCCCGCTGTATCTAAATCCCCCAGCGTTAACATTGCATCACGCTTCATTAAACGAAACTGTTTAGCATAATCACGGGCATTTTTTCGATATTCAGCGGCGTTGTCAGGATCAATTTTCGCTAATGCATTAGCAATGGTATAAACCTTCTGAATCGTGGTAGATAATCCAACAAACGTATGGGGATTCACAGCGCCATTACCAACCGACTGCCCCATCGCAGGCAACAGTGGCACATCATTATTAGCTTCAATGACAATCAAATCATCACGATCTGCTGCTTGAATAACTTTCAACGCAAAATCATCGTGACCAATACCATTAACCACAATGATATCCATCTCTTTTAGACGTTTAAGATCATTAGGTTGAGGTAAATAGTTATGGGGATTAAAACCTGCATCAACCAATGGCAAAATTTCTGCTTTATCACCAACAACCGCTTTTACATAACTGTAATAAGGCTGCAAAGTAATACCAATGGTCTTTTTATCAGCAGCAAAGCT
Source organism: Photobacterium sp. GB-72 (assembly GCF_003026095.1). NCBI lineage: Bacteria > Pseudomonadati > Pseudomonadota > Gammaproteobacteria > Vibrionales > Vibrionaceae > Photobacterium > Photobacterium sp. GB-72. The sequence goes on from NZ_PYNV01000015.1 coordinate 100,727, forward strand.
ATTCATACTCACAAGCAATGCTATGGCAGTAAGGCTAGATTTAATTAATTTATTCATTGTTATCTAAATCTCGGTACAGTAAAGATTAACGGCAATAAAACCAAAGCGCCGTTATTAGTGATTGTGTGATCCGTTGTTATTAGGAGAATCGTTAAACACAATTTGCGTCCAACCATTATTGATTAAATGTTTGCCATCAAAATCGCGTAATGTATTGGCATCAAGTAAGCTCACATTATCGTTCATCGCGAGCCAAATATCGGGAGACGCTGAATGACTATTAAGCACTATCGACATCGCGCCTTTATCATCCGACCTCACACCTTGATAGATAGCATCAGTTATCAGTGCCCACTGATGACGACCTTTTCGCTCCCAACTTTTATCTGTCACAAAAGGAGCAATCCAAAACTCTTGAAGCTCAGAGATTTGTGGCCATTGACCAACAGCAGCACTTAACTGGCTATCTTGATATAAGTTACGGATTTCTTCATGAGCAAGCCGTAATTCCGCAATCATAGCGATTTCTTCAGCGGCTAAATCAGTAATTGAAATTTGATGCGAAAGCAGTGCCGATTTGGGTTGCTTGGTTTGGTGATAAGGAAGTAAAACAAAAGACACCAACAAGATTAATCCAATACATAAGGCGACCCACTTACCTTCTCGATCTCCATTATCAGAGCGAACAGTTTGACGGATCATTTTTCTTTTATCTCAACAACATCGACTTCAACAGGATTCTCATGTCCAGCATCAAAAACCAAATAAAAGTCAGTATCAGGCTTGGTGAACTCAGCGATTGAGCGCTTATCTGTCATGCCTTTCGCGATTAAGTTATCGTCGTAATCAAACATATCAACGTTGTATTCCACTGCGGTACTGCCATCACTATAACCGGCTTCACACAACACTTTATCGGCTTCAAACCAACAACTCATTAGTGGAAAATGAGCAAATGCTGCCGTTGAAAAAGTCCCTAAACAAAGTAAAGATGCCGCAATAATGGATGATTTCATTGTCATAAAAACCTCAAACAAGCCCAAAGACAGGCTTAAAGAATGCAGAGATCAAGGCGTGATGGATTCACGCCTTAACCAGAAGTTGTATTACTGAAGTAAGGTTTCAAAAGTTAAGTGAACATTGACGTTTGCACGGTCGTACATAGGATCGTTTTCAACCATACCTTTATAATTTGACTTCATTAGGTAACGCCCCGCCACTTCTGGAGTGAAGGTGATCTTGCCGTCTTTATCACTTACCACATCAATTTGCTCTTGGTGGTTACGGTACAGCGTTCCTTCACGTGTAATGTCCGCCGTTACTCCTGCTTGCGGTTTGCCATTAAAGAAAAATTGGAAGGTTACTGGCTCGCCTTCAACAATGTCAGATGGGTGTGTAACAGGTACCATTTCAAGATATTTACCTGTCAGTTCCATCGCTTTTGTTGATGGTTTCCCAACAGTCACATAACTTTCTGCACGGGTATAACTCACCTGAGTGACAACGTCACGCGACTTTTCCGGGAGTATTGTCATACGATCCGCTTTATTCGCTTCCATACGTTTTTCAGTATCACGACGTCCAGCTTTGTAGAAAGTGTAGTATCTAGGTGTCTGATTAATTTGTACTTTATGAGTACCTTCTTCTTCAAAGAAGAAATCAAAAATCGCACGACGTTTACCACGAATGGTAAAATTAGGGTAAGCAATACGACCATCAGGCATAACAATTTGTGTCGTTTCAATGCTTGCTGGCTTATCAAAAACAAATGTTCCGTGTGACGCTGTCACATCAAATGACAGCCAATCACCACCCTCTTTGGAAACAGTGAAATGTGAAGGTAATACCCAACGTGGGTGTGCTTGAGCAACAGATGCCACACCTAAACCCGCTGTCACTAGGCATGCTAAAGATACTGCTTTTAATTTATTATTCATGATGACAATTCACTTAGAGTTTGTAGTTAATCTTGATAGTGCCAGTTTCTTGTGTTGGTGCTAAAACATGGCTAACAGCACTTTCACCTAGCGTTAATTTCTGGCGTAAATAGTTACGTCCGCCATGTTCACGTACCACTTCAACGTAAAAGGTATAATCCCCTTGCTCTACACGGGTGCCTTTATCATCTAAGCCATCCCATGAAAAACGGTATTCACCGACCGGACGTGTGGCAGATGTAACAGCATCAACAAGTTCTCGGTCATAACGCCCCACTTTGCGCCACCAGCTACGTAAATCTTTCAACCATTCGTCTTTACCGACCCAAAGCTGCATCGTTCTTACGGGTTTACGTTCACTGTTTTCAATCCACACTGCGACATAAGGACGGGCATACATTGAGGTTTCAATTTTAGGTAAACTTAACTCAACATCTAACTGAGCGGTTTCTGGCAAAGGTGCCGCCCATGCCGTTGATAAAGGTGCCAGCAGTAACGTTGCCAGTACGGTCTTTTTTAATTTATTTTTAATGGTCATCGTTAACCTGCTAGATATTATGGAACAAATACAATGTAGATAATGGCGGTAACAACTGAGCCGAAACTCATCCACTTCATTGATGTATTAAGTGTTTTCTTTTTCGGTAGTAGCAAACACACACCCGTTAACACAAAACAGATCATCAAAGCCGCAGTAATATCAATAAACCACTTCCAAACCTCGCCACTATTACGACCTTTATGAAGATCGTTAAGTAGCGCAATAACACCATAATTGGTGATTTCGATATTCGCTTGTGCGGTTGTCATATCAATAAAGACCACAGCGTTATAACCAGGGCCTTTGTAATCTAATGAGATCTCGCCTTCGACTAATTCGTCATCCTCTAGATCGGTAAAGATCTCAATACCAGAAGCCGTACCACGCACATCGGTATGTTTAGAGAGATAACTGATCAAAGCCGATTTGTTAGGTACAAACGGACCTTGTTCAGACGAAAGCAATGAAGTAGGTATGGTAATTTTTTGCTCTGTCACACTGGGTGTATCAGATACAAACAACTCAGGACGATTTAAAGTAATGCCAGTAATGGCAAAAAATAAAACAATCAATAACAACGCCATTGAAATGTAAATATGAAGACGACGTGCCCACAATTGGACATTTTTTTGCTTTAACACCATAGTAAAAAACTAGCTACCTACCTAGAATGGCAGTAATTTAATTGATAATCGTTCTTATTGGCATTCAATTTACATTGTTTACGTTAGTCAGTAGAGGACATTATGAAGGGAGTAATAAAACGCCAACCAAAAGACATAACCAGTTGAATGAAAACAAAAAAGCCGATCAAACAAAGGTTCAACTGGCTTTTACTGCAACGTCTTTACGGTTTACGAACTCAACATCTTAATGCTGCTAAATCCATTAGGCGTTTTAATAAAACTAAATAGATATTGTTCTGATATTTTTTCTAAACAGAATGCCATGAAGTAACTTTAGCGCACGATATAGGCGCATTTTACAAGCACTAATTGTTATACATAAAATATCACTAATTTCTAATAATGTTAGATCCTGATAAAATCGTAAATCAATAATTTCTTTTTCACTGTAAGATAATTCATCGAGCAATATATCCATATCAATTTTATCATCTATATTGACCTGACTATAATGACTTACTGGCTCAATATTATTTATCGAAATGTTTTTTTTATTATATCTCATCTTTTTTGCTAAGTGAGAATAACAAACATTATCTGCAATTGTATAAATCCATGTTCTAAAAACACCTTGATGACAATATTTTGGTAGTGCTTGGTAAATCCTTAATAAAACATCCTGAACAACATCATCAATACTGCCACTATCATTTAATCTATATCTACATCTTGAATATAAAGATTGCCAATAATATTTCATTAACAATGAAAATATTTCATTCCTTTTTAATCTATTATTTTGAAAAACATAAAGTAAATCGCTTTCATTTGACAAACCATTATTTAATATATTCATTAGCATATCCGTATAGTAATTTTATATTATTTCAATGACAAAAAAATCATGTTAATCGCAATACATATTTACTATATGCAAAAAAAAACACAGACTTGTCTTATAAAAAAGAAAGTCTGTGTTTTAGCGTTTAGAACTTAATTTATTACTTAAGACGGTACGTTAAGCCAAAGTGGAACGTTGTATCGATATCATCATTTCGATTAGTGTTTGTTGTTCCATCATAGTCAATATTATCTTCAGTTTTAGACAAGCCGCCAGTTACAGATAAACTAATAAAATTAGAAACATAGTAACGGAATGTTGAACGTAAACTATTGGTCATCAAATCTTCTGATTTATCACTTGAAGCATAAGTGAGTAACCATGCGTTCTCCCAATCAATATTGTCACGTAGCTCATACGTTAAAAACATTGTATTGGTTGCGTTAAAGCCATTATTACCATCATCCAAAATGGCGGTTAAAATTGCTTCGTTTGAAAATTGGGTTTGGTTATTGATTGGATAATGGTATTCCGCTCCCACTTCAAGCGCTGGTTTGCTATCTGAACCATCATAGTTAGTCAATACCGCACCAGCACCAGCTCTGACTAGCCAGCCATATTTACGGGTTGAAATGCGCTCATTCATCAATACATCGTAAGAGTTTATTGCACCGCGTGCGCTCAGTTTATCACCTAATGCTTTACCAATATCTTCAACCCAATATTCGGCATAATCAGCAGAGCCATAACGGCTGCGATAAGCTGCTTCTCTTGCTATAACTTGTGCCACATTTTGATAGGTTTCTCGGCTAACATTTCCTCTTAATAAACCATGTTCTTGAAGAGATTGAACGACACGGATCGCTTTTGCCATTGGAGTTGCATTTACCACTCGCCCATAACCTAAACCTGCCGTTAACTTAGTAAAGGGATCTTTCATATCAGTCTGGGCACCAACTTCTGCTTTCCCATACCAAAAGAAATCACTTTTCTTAGGGCTAAAGTACATATCATTGGTTAGCGCAGATAAAGCTTGGTAATTTTCTTTACGTTCATCATTACTATTCGGGCCTTGACTGATGTTTGTATCACCGACGAACTCAATTCGCGTATTACGATTTGCCGAGGAAAATACACGATCATAATTTGCACTAACAACAGCGTTATAACTGGCTTGATCTTGATTTCCATCTCGTAAATCAAATTGCGCATCTAAATATGCATCCTCATACGCTGATGTCGCTTCATCATAATCAAACATGCTAATTTGTTCAGCCAAGGTGACTGAAGATAACAGCATACCAACCGCAGCAGACACCGCAGTAATTGTTGATTTCATGATACTACTCCTTTAATTGTTACTTTGTTTTATTTATATTCAGTCCATGGCAATGCCCGGCTGTATTTACACAAACTCAGCAACAACTAAAAAAGTCACAATAAATTTTATTAATTTTTTGCTTTCTCAAATATAAGAAATACGCATTGGGATAGATAATATGAATTGGAATTTAAACATGACGCAATTAATAACATTTAAGTATCGCTATTAATTATAACTATTCACTACACAGTTAGAATTGTTAATTCGAGAAAAAGGAAGTTATTATATAAACTTTGATGTGAACTTGATGTTGAATTCCCTTTCAAGCATCAATTTTAATATGTGTTATGAAGCACACGCCATTGACTTAAGCTGTAGCGTATTAATAAACAATCGTGGGTCAGCAATCTTTTGCAATATTAATTGAGTAGGTAAACAATCATCATCAACGTAATCAACATAATCAGATGCCGAATCAAAAATTAAAATATCCAATGCTAAGCGATCTAATCCGTATAAACCACGATGAATCATATCTGCTGAAAATACCAATAAATCACCTGCCGATAATGCAATCTTCTTCCCACCAGAAAGGCTATCATGGCTGACTTTGCCATTCACTTCTTGGCGAACATTGTATTCTTCTTCATTATCCCATCGCTTGTGCGTGCCGGGTATTATTTCCATACCGGGTTCATCAAATAAAGGGACACGAAGGTGCAATACTTGCGTTTCTAATATGACTCTCATTTGGTCTTCAATATCATAATCATATTGACAGTCACGGTGCCAAAAGTCTTTTTGTTGCGGGTTCACCGGATTAAAGAACAGTTGAGTATTCATGAAAGCAGGATTTTTAGGTATTACGGTATCAACCACATCCATGATTTTTTTTGAACTAATAAAGTCAAATAGTTCCGTTCTCTCTGCGATAGATAAATACTGGCTTCCAGTAATCAAAGATGAGTTAAATGCTTCTTCTTGATAGAACTCTTTGTTGTCAGCTTTCCATAATTCATGAAAAGTTAAAACGACTTTTCTGAGTGAAGTTATCTGATCTTCACTGAAATAATTGCGAATAACGAAGTAACCTAATTCTTCGTATTGCTGACTTAATTGTTGGCTATTGAATAACACTGACGACCTTCACATTCTCTATACCGTTGACTGATTACGGTATTCTTTGGCGAATAGTGCCAGACGATAATAGTGATAAGCAAGTATGTCAGAGTATTCTAAACGCGTGTTGTTTATTTAAAGAATTTAGAGCTTCTGAAAAAGAGATAATTTGATTATGTAAATGCACTATATCACGCTATCAATAAAGTACATTTACACACGGTGATACCCAAACCTTCTAAGCTGAAAGCGCTTTTCGAATGATTTCAGCCCCTGCATTTAAGGCTTCAAGTTTGCCTTGTGCGATATGCTGGGCTAGCGGTGCCATGCCGCAATTGGTGCATGGGTAGAGTTTATCAGCATCAACAAATTTAAGTGCTTTACGCAATGTATCCGCGACTTCTTCCGCCGTTTCAATTTTATCACTGGCAACATCAATCGCCCCTACCATCACTTTTTTTCCACGAATAAGCTCTAGCAAATCCATGGGTACATGAGAGTTATGGCATTCTAACGAGATAATATCGATATTAGATTGCTGCAGTTTAGGAAACGCCTCTTCGTATTGACGCCACTCTGAACCGAGTGTTTTCTTCCAATCAGTATTGGCTTTAATGCCATAGCCATAACAAATATGAACAGCAGTTTCACACTTCAGCCCTTCAATGGCTCTTTCTAAACAGGCAATTCCCCATTCATTAACCTCATCAAAGAATACATTAAAGGCTGGCTCATCAAATTGAATAATATCAACCCCTGCTGCTTCTAATTCTTTGGCTTCTTGATTAAGGATTTTAGCAAATTCCCATGCCAGTTTTTCACGACTTTTGTAGTGCGCATCATATAGAGTATCAACCATAGTCATAGGACCAGGCAGTGCCCATTTGATCGGTTGTTTAGTTTGCTGACGAAGGTATTTAGCATCATCAACAAACACCGATTTTTGACGAGAAACAGGACCAACAACAGTAGGTACGCTGGCATCATAACGGTCTCGGATTTTAACCGTTTTACGGGTTTCAAAGTCAACGCCGTTGAGGTGCTCTATAAAGGTAGTTACAAAATGTTGGCGAGTTTGTTCACCGTCACTGACAATATCAATTCCTGCTTGTTGTTGATTTTGCAGTGATAAACGTAGCGCATCTTGTTTTCCTACCGCTAATGCATCCCCTTCCAACTTCCACTCTGACCAAAGTTTTTCAGGCTCTGCCAACCAATCGGGTTTCGGTAAGCTTCCTGCTGTTGATGTCGGTAATAATGTTTTCATGATAGTTAACGTCCTATGTTGTAATAAATGATGAAAGCAATGTTGATGTTAGCTAGTCACGAAATTCGCTGACCATTGCTCAAGCACGGTTTGGTACGGTTTGATGAAGTGCTGCTCGGCAAATTTGCCTTGTTCACCTGCCAACCTGCTGCGCTCTTCTCGGTCATACACGATTTTGGTCAGTGAATGATCGGGGCACTTTAAGTTGGGTTTATAGGACTTTCCAGCCACTGCGTTTGCATTATAGATTTCTGGTCGATAGATCTTTTGGAAGGTTTCCATGGTGCTAATGGTGCTGATCAGCTCAAGGTTGGTGTAATCATTTAATAAATCACCAAAGAAGTAGAACGCCAAAGGAGCAACACTGTTTGCAGGCATGAAGTAACGTACCTGTAAGCCCATTTTTTGGAAATACTGCTCGGTCAATGACGACTCATTGGATTTATATTCCACGCCCAATACTGGGTGCTGATTTTCGGTGCGGAAATAGGTTTTGTTATCAGATACAGATAAACAAATCACCGGTGTCTTTTTAAAATTGTCTTTATATACATCAGAGTTAACAAAGCTCTGGAAGATTTTGCCATGCAGCTCGCCAAAGTTATCTGGAATACTAAACTGTGGCTTACCTTTATTATGGTTTTGCAGTAGTACGCTGAAATCGTAATCACGCACATAAGAAGAAAAGTTGTTACCGACAATCCCTTCAATACGCTGGTTAGTTTTATTATCAATAATGTGGGTTTTTAATACTTCAATCGATGGGAATGTTTGCCCCTGTCCTTCAATGTCGATATCAACCGAGACAATTTCAAGCTCAACAGAATAACGATCACCTTCGGGGTTATCCCAATTCGCTAAAGCATTAAAGCTATTATCGATCATCTTTAACGCATTGCGTAAGTTCTGTTGACGACTTTCCCCTCTCGCTAAATTAGCGAAATTGGTAGTAATACGCGTATTGCTAGCGGGATGATAATTTTCATCAAGGCCAGTCTTATTTATTGTAAATGTAAAATCGTTATTCATGGCGACCGATATCCTATTAGCTGAAATAAATGATGACGTTCGTAGAAGCTGTCGAGTTGTCTGTATTTATTTATACGTAGAGTATTCGATCAATAAAAGCGTATTTCTTTCACTATCAACATGAAAAAAACTCAAGTGGTTACGTTTGAGTTGTTACAAATTTGTAAGTTATAGTTCTCATCACATAGAAAGGATATCTATTTTTATTCAATGCGTTAACCGCTAACCACATATAAGAAGACAAAGAAATGAATGAATTATTGTTAATAATATACTGCGCTTTACTTGGCAGTGGTGTTGGATTTTTGGCAGGATTATTAGGTATAGGAGGAGGACTTGTTATAGTACCCATTCTGAGTATTATCTTGCTTCATTTCGCCATTTTACCGCCTGAACAAGTGGTTATCGTCGCTATTGCTACTTCCTTAGCATCCATATTATTCACTTCAACGTCTTCTGCCATCGCTCACCACAAAAATGGCAATGTGCCATGGAACCTAGCACCATGGATAATGACAGGTGTTGCCTTAGGCGCACTTATCAGTGGGTTTTTAGCGGCTCTATTACCGAGTAATGTTGTTCGTATTGTATTTGCTGTCAGTGTGGCACTCATTGCACTGAAGATGTTTTATAGCAGTACAAAAAAAGAGACAGCAACAACACGTAACATGCCCAATAATTTTGTTCTTACCTTTTTAACAACAATTACCGGCGGATTGTCGGCCATGATTGGTATTGGTGGCGGCGCACTGTTAGTGCCTTTGTTAACCTTCTTCTCTCTCGATATGAAGAAAGCTATCGGTTGTGCTTCTGCTTGTGGCATTGTTATCGCACTCTTTGGCTCTATCGGTTATGTCAGCTCAGGCATTAGCTATCTTTCTCTTACTGATGGCTTTGCCGGTTTTGTTTATCTACCCGCATTATTCGGTATTGTTTGTACATCTTGGTTTACCGCTCCACTAGGCGCTAAGGCAACAAACTATTTACCTGTGCCAATCATTAAAAAAATCTTCTCAGCATTATTACTAGCAATGGCGACAAATATGGTGATTAGTTAAACCAAGCATGTGCACTAGAATAAAAAAATGAGTGGTTAACTTAGTGATTATTAAGTTAACACACTCATTTTTTTATTCGCTCAGGGTGAAATGCTAAGACAATATTTAGCTAGCTTGTTCCATTTCACGCATTTGTGATAAATATTTTATCCAGCTCGATGCTGCCGATGAAGGCTTTATATTATTTGCCTGTTTGGCATGAATAATCGCTTTATCAAAGTTATTTAGCTTGTAATACGCACGGACTTTCGCCAACTCAACATCAGACTGTTTATCTTTACGCTTAACCTTATTAAGCTCAATTAACGCTTTTTGATATTGCCCTTCCTGCAACAACAATTGTGCAAGTTGCCAACGATAACGGTTATTACGCTGGGCTGCTTTTTCCCAAATATTGATAGCACTTTGCCACTCTCTTGCCATCTGCCAATAGTTAGCTTGTTCAACGAGCAACCTTGTATTAGTTGTTGCGCCTTCAAGCTCTGCTATTTGTTTAGCAGCACGTTCAGGAATACCACGCTGAGCATACAGTTGCGCTAGGCGATGTAAATCTTGCTGCGTTAACTTAACACCTTGATATTTTGCTAATTTTAATGTGATCAATGCATCTGCAGGTTTCCCTGCTCGCAATTGTATATTGGCTAATTGCTGCCACCAATTGAGCTTATTTGGCTCTATCGCAATCAAACGATTTAATGTCGAAGTTGCACCATTCCAATGCTTTAGTTGCAACTGAGCACCCAACTTAATCGACAACGGCGATATTTCATCTTTACGTTTATAGCCATCGTAGCGTTTCATTGCAGAAAGGACTTTTGACCACTGGCTCAATTGATAATGTGATTGGGCAATACGCAGCCATAGTTCATCGCCCTTTTGTGATTTTGGAATATGCTTTGTTAGCTGATAGTAATGTGGTAGTGCTTGGCTGTATTTTTGCTCAGAAAGTAAAATATCAGCCAGCATACGCTGAGTAACCCATGCTTGATCATCTTGTAATAAGCCACTCTTAACTGCTTTAGATAAATTGCTTATCGCTTTTGATGGATTGCCCTGCTGCCAATAAAACACGCCCAACATACGCTGAACAAATGCTTTGTCATAAGGCTCTATCGGCTTTAAAGAGACAAGTAAATCAATCGCCTGATTAACCTTATCATCAAGCTGTAAGTTATTCGCTTTTTGAACCTTAACGGCAATCGACTGCGACAATTTACCTCCCGCGTAAGCGGATGATAAAGGCAAACTCGCTGCGGCGGTTAAAGCGATAATAAATGCTAATCTTTTCATCATTTATTCAACTTAAATTCTAAACGTACCGTCTGACCTGGCTGTGATACAGCACTGCCATTTTGCACTTGTGGTTGGTACTTCCATTTACGCAATGCACGTATCGCTTCTTTATTAAATAAACGATTAGGTTTTGCTTCAAGCACTGCAATATCGATTGGTCGGCCTTGAGGATCAATCGTGAATTTCAGTATAACGTAACCTTCTTTACCTTGTTTTAGCGCGCGGGGCGGATACCTTGGCTCAACACGATACAATGGCATAGCTTGCTGACTCTGACCGATAGTCGGCGCACCTACCGCATTCGATGCACTGCTAAAATCACTAAATTTCGGCATCTTGATCGATAAGCCTGTAACCGCTGTATCCAACCCTAAGCTTGTCGTAGACGCAACAGGTTGGACACTTGCGGTTGCTGTTCTTGATGATACCGGCTTTGCTTCTGGCGGTGGCTCTGGTGTTTCAGGTGGTGGTGGCACCGCACGCTGTCGCCGTTGAGGTGCTTGCTCTTGTTCCATCATTACCATGTTGAACGCTAGCACTTCTTTATTATCAGGCTTTTGATGATTACCGTTATCTACCATCCATGCCATAAAAGTAAAAAGTCCTAGCGCTACAGCAATAGCTAATGGAAAAGCCATTAAAAGACGGATCATTAATTTTTCTCCGCCGCCAATGCGATATTTTTGATCCCAGCTCCTTTTGCTGCATCCATCACTTTAACCACAGTGCCGTTATAGGCATGCTCATCCGCTTGGATCACTAAAGAAGCATCAGGTTGCTCTGTAAGCATATGTTCTAATGTTGCTTGAACACGTTCTACATCAACAACACGTTTATCAATATAAACGTCATTTGCTGAAGTAATTGCAACAAAGATCCCTGCGTCTTTTTGGCTTACCACGTGGCTTGCTTGAGGGCGGTTAACTTCTACGCCTGATTCCCGTACAAACGAACTCGTTACAATAAAGAAAATCAGCATAATAAATACGATATCGAGCATTGATGTTAAATCAATTTGTGCATCTTCTCGATTTGAAGAACGGCGGCTGAGTCTCATTGCTGACTCCTTAATAATTTTTCTAATTTAAACTCACGCATCTGACAAGCTTTAGATAAACGTGCGTGAACAAACATACCCGCTAAAGCCGCAACCATCCCTGCCATTGTTGGCAAGGTTGCTAAAGAAATGCCGGATGCCATTAAACGAGGTTGACTACTACCTTGCGTCGCCATTACATCAAAGACAGAAATCATCCCCGTCACTGTGCCAAGTAAACCTAGCATGGGGCAGATTGCGACTAATACTTTGATAAAATTTAAATTCTGATTAAGGGCAATTTTTGCTTCATTAAGCCAGCCATCACGAATTGCACATGCATGCCAAGAGGAATGATCTTTACGAGCCATCCAGCTAGTTAACCACTGCTCTTTTTGCTTTGGAAAATAGAAGAATAAATAAATCACGCGTTCAATAACCAAAAGCCAACATAGCGCAACAACCGCAGCAAGCCACCATAATATGGCGCCACCTTGCGCCATAAAATGAGAAAGCGAAAACCACCAGCCATGTAATACGCTGAAGTCCATTATGCTGCCTGTTCTGCTAATACGTTACGGTTAGATGTCTGAGAAGATTCGTTTTTTTCAGCTTGCTGAGCAACTAAGCTGATCCCTTGTTTTTCAAGGATCAATCGAATATTTTCAGCTTGTGTACTTAGTACATTATGAGCCAGCAATAAAGGCATCGCGGCAATCAAACCTAGAACGGTCGTTACCAATGCCATTGAAATACCACCCGCCATCACTTTAGGATCACCATTACCAAACTGCGTGATAACTTGGAAGGTTTCAATCATCCCCGTCACCGTACCCAGTAAGCCTAACATTGGCGCTAAAGCCGCAAACAGTTTAAGCATCGATAAGCCTTTTTCTAATCCTTGCTGCTCATCAACAATCGCTTCAAGTAAACGTAATTCTAACGCTTCTACGCTACGATTTTGCTCTTTGTTATACACAGCAAGAATACGACCCAGTGGGTTATTTCCAGCTTGAGTTGGATTTTTTAATTGTTGCTTAATTTGACGATTAATAATCGCTAATTTAACGCCACGGAAAATGGCAATACCCGCACCAATAGCTAATAGAAGTAGAATAATTTTACCGACCACACCACCTGCTGTTAAACGATCTTCCAGCGTAGGTGCATTGGCTAATTGCTCTAATATCACACCACGAGAAGGATCAAGAGCAATACTTTCACTACCTGCCGCCGCTATTGCAGCTAAATCTGAAAGTTGTGGGCCATTTTCAGGTTGTTGTTGATAAGCCGTTGCAAGATGGCGAGGGCCATCCCACTTTAAATAACCCTGTTCAGCTACTAGGCCTAATGCGCCTAAACGCAATGCTTTTTCTGTGGTTTGCTCACCATCACCATTAATAAATGGTACGTTCACCTTTGCCAACTCACCGCTTGCAACGATTTGTGATTCCATTGCTTGCCACAAACCTTTTAATTGTGGCATAGACGGCAGTGCTTTCGCATCAACGATTTGGTCAACAACTGGGATATATTTCGTCACATCAACACCAGTGACAGCGTAACCTTGCTCGGCTTTTAGTTCTTTTGCTGTTTGGCGAACGACACCAAATAACTCACCAAGGCTGCCAGAATCTAATTGAAGTTGCTGTTCTAATTTCGCAAGTTCTGCTTCATTGGTACTAAAACTTTGGCTCAGTAATTCTGTTTGTTTTTTTAACGCATTACGTTGCGCTAATAATGCATCACGTTGTTGACGAATTTTCTGTGCTTCTTGACTAAATTCAGCTTCACGTTGCACATTATGTTGCTGTTGAGAGACATTTTCTTGTTTCGCTTGCTGTACAACCGATTCAGCAGATACTGTGAACGGAACCGATGCCATACAGAGTGCAATAGCTAACGCTTTTAATTTCATTATTTGCTCTCCACGTTAGCAAGGGGCGCTGAGATAGGTAAACGTAATAGGCTTGGTGCAATTTGCTTATTCGCCATTGCAAACGCTTTATCAATATTTGCAGCTTCACTTGTATCAAGTGCCTGCCACTGCTGTTTGTTACTGTTCCAACTCCAGTAATGACTACCGTTTAAGCTACGAGCGACAAATGCAATACGACCGAGATACAGTAAATCAGCCTCGATTGTTTTACCGTCTTCTAACGTAATTTTATCTTGGTACGTACCCAATTTCGTGCCGTAATCCATTTCAATCTGATAGGCTTCTAGAATACGACGGAATTTTTCTGCATCGCTAATATCAGCTTGCGACATCATCGTTTTCAACTTTTCAATACGCGCTAAACGCTGTTCATGTTTGATAGGCTTATCTTGCTCAACAACAGTCGATAAACCATCAATCATTTGGTACATCAAAGGTACAACACCTTGGCGCGTCTCTTTAATGTTCTCTATTTGTTCATGAATAGAGGCCATTTCTTGGGTTTGATTATCAACCATACGCGCAAGGTGATCGTGATAGACCGTCAGGTTTTTAAGCTCTTCTTGTAATTGCTCGATTTGTGCTTTCATCGCGATAGCCGAATCAGCATTACGATCAATCTTATCTTGGCTTAATGCTGAAGCCGTATTGGTTTTGTTTTCAATAGAACGTGCTGTATCAAGGCTCGATGCCTGTACCCCAGTTGTGATGCTTAAAATCACAACCGCTAAACTGGTTTTAATAAAATTCATAATCAAACTTAATAATGAGTAATCTTGAATCGCAAAAAATAAAAAAGTGAAGTAATAATAAAAAGTTAAATCGTACAACGACCAAAAATAGTGAAATAGCATTTAATCGCAACAAGGGGAAGCAATGGCTCCCCCTTAGTTACAATATTTACAAATTAGTATTTAAACTCAAGCGTAGCCATAAAGTTACGACCTTCACCAAGTGTTACACCCGTTGCGCCAACATAATCTTTGCTTGTTGAACCGCCACCAGCCATGTAATCAGTATCAAATACGTTTTCTACATTAATACGACCAATGATATCTAAATTATCATCGTACTTGTACGTGTGAGCCATACCTAAATCAACACGTGTATAGCCGTCTTTCTTAAAGGTATTCGCAGCATCACCAAAACGTGAACCTTCGTAAATAACACCAAGGTTAACATCGGTTGCCGGTGTTACCTTGTACGTAGACCAAACACTTGCAGCGAATTCTGGTACGTCAACAGGACGATTACCTTGGTACTTCTGATCTTTGGTGTATTCCGCATCAAGGTACATTGCTGACGCGCTCATGCTTAACTTATCTGTCACGTTACCCTGCAGCGCAAGTTCTGCACCGTTGTGAACACGCTCACCCGCTTGAGTTTTCTCGTACAGATCTTTACCTACTTGAACATCAATCGTCGAGTTCTCTTGCGTAATGTTAAATACTGCACCCGATACAAACAGACGATTATCTAGTAGTTCCCACTTAGTACCTAGCTCATATTGCTTACCACGAAGCGGATCAAGTTGTTCACCATCATTCACATAGTTCGTAGAGCCTGATGTTACCGTACCTTGCGGCTCAAAGCTTTCAGAGTAAGCTAAGTAAATTGAACCGTTTTCTGCTGGATGGAAAATCGCAGCCACTTTAGGTGATACTGCTTCTTCCGCCGCTTTACCTTCTTGTGTTTGACGATCAAAACGAACACCAGCAAGTACTTGCCAGTAATCGTTAATCGTTACCATATCTTGTGCGTAGAAACCCCAAGCATTATAAGAAGAGTGAGATTCTTTTGGCTTACCCGATTTGTAACTAGGTACTGGTGTAGATTGGTTTGGTGCTACTTCTACAGAATTAAATGAACGTTGGAAACGATCGTAGCTGTAGCCTAACCAGTTAGAACCAACGAGTAACTGGTGTTGCATGCCAAGTGCATCAAATTCACCGACGAAATCAGCGTAAGCGGTTTTAAATACCCAATGATCGTGGCGATCATTGCCACCTTGCTTTACTAAACCTGACTCTTCAAAGTTTGCAAAGTTCGGGTAACTTTCCACATCGTGACGTGTAAAGTCTTGGTAATTAAAACCTGTATTTAATGCCCAAACATCTGTTAGTTGCGCTTTAACATCAAAACCATAGTTTTCTACTTCATTATTAATTTTTGACCACTGTGCATCCCACACATGGTCACGCCCCAATACTGGCTTACCATCAACAATGTAAGCTCCAGAATCTACACTTCCTTTATCGTTAGTGCGATCGTAGTGTAGTGACAATGTCACATCTTCATTTATGTCGTAATCAACAAATAGACCACCAACAAAGCGATCGGTTGAAGGTGTTGAACCATCACCATACTTACGCCATGAATCATAATCTTCTTTTGCAACAACAGCGCGAGCACGAAGTGATTCGTCTTGATTGAGTGACCCACTCACATCTAACACACTACGTGTATGATTATTTGAACCAACATCTTGGCTAAAGTTAACTTGTGTTTCGTGAGTTGGTTTCTTAGCAACCATGTTGACTAAACCACCAGGTGCAGATTTACCGTAAAGAAGACCTGCAGGGCCTTTCATTACTTCAACACGCTCTAAAAGCTCAACAGGTTGACGGTAGTGAGACCAATGTTGGTGACCATCACGCAAGAAACCGCTACTGCTACCAAGTTCAAAACCACGTAGAGAGAAACGTTCACGGTTACGGCCTGTTCCACCAGCTGAAATACTTGCATCGTTCTGTAACACCTCACCTAGCGTGCTCGCACGCTGTTCATCGATAAGTTGTTCATCAATTACTGCAACTTGTCCTGGCGTCTCTAGCTGAGTCATCTCCATACGCATCGCTGTAGAGTTGGTATCGGCTTTATAACCGTAATCACGACCTGTTACGACCATGTGCTCATCAACTTCTGTTGATTCTGCATAAGCAACAGGGGCAGAAAGTACCGCACCAATTAACAACGTCAGCTGGCTTTTAGAAAACATATTCCTTTAACTCCAAAATAAAGATATAACCTGAAAGTGAAGCCACATCAGAGTTACTCTCAGCACCTATCACTGCTGAATAGGTATTGTTTGTAATAATATAAAGAGCAAATCATGGCTACTATGTGGTAAGTAATAAAGTGCCTACCAAACGATGAAAAGGAATATAAGTGATAACCATTACCATTTGCATTAAATTTACATTCTTTGCATTCGTAAAGATTTCTTGAAAATTTATTCGGGCTGAAAGCCGCATTTTGTTCGTTTTGCCGTCGTCTCTTTTTCAGTTGTCTTTATTAATCCGTACCCAATACTGTTTTTAACGAAGACATTTATCATTAACAGTCGTATAATCTGCCCGTTTTTATTCATTATTCATTTCGCGGTATTTAATGTGACTCAACTAAGTCTTGAAGCTATTCACCAACAACTCAATGAACGCAATTTTATTGCTGAAAAAGTCCGTCTTGTGACAGTAGAAGCAATGGATCCAGAAATGCTGGCAACCTGCACTGCAACTGAAAATGAAACCTTCTACAACAGCTATATGAATGTGATTTATTGCAAAGGTGAGCGTTACGTACTTGGCTATCGTTGTAATGAAGACACCATCGTTGACCAAGCGATTATTTTCAAAGATGGTAAATACTACGATCCAACACTTCAGGCAAACAGCGAAAGCTTCGAACCTTACCAATTTGCCGTGTTAGCTGAATTCAAAGTATTTGATATGATGAAGCACGCTAAAACGAACAAAGATTTCCCGCCTGATGTTGATTTCTTATTTACAAAGAAAAAACATTTTAAAAACGTAATTAAAGCGTAATTTTCGTAAAAAGCCGACTTCTCCGTCGGCTTTTTATTGTCTATTCATTCTAACTTGATCACATTGAGTTAACCTTCATTCGCAGTACAATAGATAAGAACTTTTCAGCGCGAAGGATTTGCACATGTACCTTGATCTATCCACACAATCTCCCACTGATATCTACCATTTAATGACACAAACCATTATCCCTCGTCCTATCGCATGGGTTCTGACAGATTCTGGTGAGCACAACTACAATCTTGCCCCTTTTTCTTATTTCACCCCAGTTGCTAGTAACCCACCATTATTGATGTTTTCTGTGGGTAAAAAACCGAGCGGAGAAATCAAAGACACTACGCGTAACGTTATTGCCAATAAAAAGATGGTGGTACATATCGCTAATATTGCGTTAGCAGAACAAGTCACTCAAACCGCTGCTACCTTAGAGTATGGCGAATCTGAGGTTGAACACACCCAATTAGAGCTCACCTCTTTTGATGGCTTTGAACTGCCAAGGCTAAAAGATTGCCCTATTGCCTTTGGTTGTCACCTATATGAAGTGAAAGAGGTTGGGGAAACACCACAAAGCTTGATCTTCGCTGAAATTAAGCAGATCTACATTGATGACGAAGTTATCGATAGTGAGCAAAAGCGCTTAGTAATTGAAGCATTAAAGGTAAATCCGTTATCACGCTTAGGCGGCAGTGAATACGCAGTATTGGAAAAGACCTTTTCAGTCGCAAGACCGAAATAACATGGCTTCCAACTGTGAATTTATTTTCTCAGATTATACGCAAAAAAAAGCCTAGTTCGAAAACTAGGCTTTCATTGATTCATTAATCAACACTTATTACTTGTAGAATGCTTCTACCGTGCCTTTTAGTGTGATCAAGATTGGCTGACCACGGCGATCTAGTGCCTTCGGTGAAGGAATTTTCACCCAACCTTCGCTGATGCAGTACTCATCAACATCAAAACGCTCTTTGCCGTTAAGACGAATGCCGATGTCATAGTTGAAACACTCTGCCACGTGGTGAGGGCTACGAGGGTTACCTGAAAGACGATCTGGTAATGCTGGTTGTGATGTAGTATCTGTCATGATCAAAAATTCTATCGTTAATAAAAAACGTCGGTATTGTAGAGAATATAACGTTTACGCTCAATAGATAAAGAACCTATTTCTTTTTGAAGCCTTACCTACAACCCAGAACGCCTAAATTTTATTAACATCTTAGAAATATTCACTATTTATTACACTCTTATATAAGTGAATATTCACACTATCCCGATGCAATAAAAGCATACTCATTCATTTAATCTGAATTTTATCGCAACAACATTCCATCAAATGCAATGCCTTACATATAATAATAAAAAATGCTTATCGGCATATAGAATAATTTATAAATGGCAAATTTATATTACAAAGGAATGATTTCCATATAAAAATAGCCAAAAAGATCACGCTATACTTATCGTTCTTATGCGCATGCTCCGTCATTATCTCTGGTATGTATATTGCGTGGAAAAGTCCAGAGATCAGCGAAGATGCTATTTATGATCGCGCTATCGAGCAATTAATTTCTATCCGAGAAATCAAGAAATCTGAAATTAAAAATCATTTCGATACCACGGCAACATTACTTGCAACGTTGGCGTTTGATCCAAGTATCCAAAATGCGATAAGAGATTTTGAGCAAGCTAAAACATACTATTATTACGGATTTACGTTAATCCCCAATCCAGTGAGCATAACCTTTTGGCAAACCACTGTCCCGCACAAGTAAAATACACGCTAGTTGAAGAGCTTAAATAAGTAGATACCCTACTCATTACCGCATCTATGTATAACTTTAGGTACCTAGGCAATTAAAAACGGGTTAAGGATTAAATCTCGGGGATAATTTAGCACCGCTCTGAACTGACTGCGAGAATGTAAAACCACTAGATACAAAACTCGCAAACTGTAGTGGTCAACAAATACTAGCCACGGTTTTAGAGGTTAACCAATATAATCGTTCTGATTCATTCGGTGTTAATCCGCCATTATATTGATGTGGTCGTAATTGGCTGTAATAACCAATAATATATC
>NZ_PYNV01000016.1:0-112836 GCF_003026095.1 Photobacterium sp. GB-72
AGCTATCAATCTGTTACCGCTCGACTTGCATGTGTTAGGCCTGCCGCCAGCGTTCAATCTGAGCCATGATCAAACTCTTCAATTAAAGTTTTTGTGGTCGCTCGACCGGCTCAATGAATACTGTTAATTCATCATAAAATGATGAATGAATTGACTGTGCTGATACTTACGTATCAATTGGTCACTAGTATCATTGATAAATCTTTCGACTTAACTTTTCAACGAGTGCCCACACAGATTGCATGGTCAAATTGTTAAAGAACAATACTGATTTTGTCGCTTGCCAGTGGCTTGCTCCGTGTCAGTGAGGCCGCATTATAGAGATTCAGATCACATTGGCAAGCTTTTTTTTCAATAAAAAATACCACAAAAATGCGATAGCTCAACATCTAATCACGAACATAATAATCGTATATTTTACACACTGAACGTCTGACATTTCATATCTATTTAAAGCCCATAACCCGTTTTCCTAATGCTTGTCCTTTAAGCTCTATATATTTATATGTCGTCTTCGACACAAGGATAACGATCAAAAGAACAGAAACAACAAGTACATTATTATAAAACGTCGAACCTAAATCGATAAACCGTACACCCTCTATCATTGGAGCGATTGCTTTACCTAACACTTTTTGCCCTACTAATGCGACCGATGTAACCATAAAGAGAATAGCGGCATGTGTTAAATAGATAGAATAGGACCATTTACCTAAAACTTGAAATATACTTCTATTTAACAGTTTTGAAATCGCACCAGACTCAAAAGCAAAAAACAATACAACAAGATAGAACAATAGCGTTGCGTATATATATCTGTAGCTTATTTCATTTGAAACCAAATAAGCTACAGCACTTAAAAGCGCGACTTCAATAATAGAGCCTGCAATAAATGGAATCGATATGTGCTTTACTTTGGTAAATACAACATACGTGAATGCACCACCAAAAAAACATGATAATCCATTAAATACATATGGTTGAAGTAGTGTTGAATTGTTCCCCATTAAGCCTAAAATCATGACGGCTATCGTCAACCAGCTCCATACCTTGTAACGACCAAATAGATATAGCGTCAGGAAGAGTAAAACATAGAGATAAAACTCAATGCTTATACTCCACGATGGATAGTTGAACGATAAAGGATCGGTTAATGATGTCCATGATTGCACCATTAATAGGTTAGGGAGTATTTCAGACAGAGATCCATGGCCTGTAAAGGGCAATGTATTAAAACTAAAACCAACGGTTTTATACGCAATATATTTCACCACCTCTAACCCAATGAATACCATCAGCATGCAAACATACAATGGATATAGTCGAAAAAAACGCGATGCTATATAAGATTTAAAGTCTAGGTTGTCCCTAAAACCATAACTATGGGCGAGCACAAAGCCACTTAGGGCAAAGAAAAACTCTACAAATAATTCGCTGCCTCTAAAAAAAGGTAACTCAGTCACACTCCCAACTGCACGAAAGTGAAATAACACAACAGATAATGCACATAACCCGCGAAAGGCATCAAGGGCTTCAAAACGTCTTGCCATATAACAACTCAACTTCAATCAATTAATGTCTAACGACTAATTTGGACTCGATGAAGTGCCAGCTAATCATTGCAAATGAGAAAACAAGTACAGTTGCAATTGCTGTACCTTGATAAATATTCTTGAAAAAACCATACATGATTAATGTTTGTAAGATTGGAAAATGCCAAATGTAGATACCGTATGATATATCACCAATACGCTTGCTAACCGCTATTGGCTTTAACTTAAAGACAATAACGTACACTATAAAACTCACCGCGAACGCATAAATCACAAACCAGCTTTGTAAAAAGAATACTATCGGGATCAAGATCAGTAGATGCCAAAGCCTTAAAAACTTAGGCTCCGCAAAATTCCAATATGCCCCTAGCATGAAGAACACTAACATAGATGGTAATTGTCGATTAATGCTTGCTGGTAAACCATGATACTCAATGAAATACTGCACTGTATAAAAACAGCAAATCGATACTAAACCTAGTAGTATTGTCAGCTTTTTATTATCTAACTTTTTATTCAGTACACCATAGATAATAGGTACACAAATATAGAACATGACTTCAATTTTAATGGTCCATAATGCTGCATTAACAAAAGGTTGAAAATTATTTTCAAATAAACCGGGTAACGTCGGATGCAAGAAGTTAGCGAACACATAATTAGACGCTAAGTATTTACCGGCACCATTATTTATGTCGTCAATAAAACTACCGGAGTAATGAAAATATCCAAAAATAAACGCCGTTGTAATAACAATAAAATACAGTGGGTAAATACGTAAGAAACGTGACTTTACATAAGTCGATAAAGACTTTCTTTTTAAGTAGCTTTTTACTATCAAATAGCCACTAATAACGAAGAAGCAATGCACTGCTAAGCCGCCTGGTACATACATGAGGTATTCATTTTGAGTTTCTATCCCTATATGGAAATAGAAAACAAGTACAGCGAGGAAAATTCGTAATACATCAAAATTATTTTTAACCACGAGATCAAAACTCAAAAATGAACCAGAAATAATTATTACACAGTTTTTTTATAATCAAAGTATCCTTCTCATTTCAGATAAGACCTTCACATAAATTATTATAAATAAAAATGAGAGACTATATATTCATTTAGAACAATCATATCTATCTTTTTGTTATATATGAGTAAATGAGATGACATATTTGATTATAAACTAAATACTTGAATAGCTACGTTATTCGATTGATTCGACGCAATGCTGCAATCAAGTCAGATAACGTCTGTTTAGTGTAACAATAAATATGATATGAATGTCAAGGAGGTGTTGGTGAGCTTACTATCTAAAAACAACAAAGCCCCAATCTTTCGATTGAGGCTTTGTTTGAAATTTGGTGCCCGAGGACGGACTTGAACCGTCACTCCCGAAGGAAACGGATTTTGAATCCGTCGTGTATACCAATTTCACCACTCGGGCTTATTGCGGCTATTATACGTATCCAATGCAGCGAGGCAAGCCTTTATCGTTAAGATATTCAACCAATCTCTTTGACCGCTATTTTTTCATCCTATTTACCTCTTTGTTGGTGATAATAACACCAGATCCCTTACACATTCTGTAGCAATATCAAGCGTTCTCTGACTTATTGTTTACTGTTACACTCAGCACATATGGACACAGTCAGATAAATCGGATGTTTTATGTCAAAATCAGCAATAATAAAAAAAACCACTTCCCCACAATATCCAACCTTATTTCGGCGTTTAGCCGCTTGGTTTTATGATGCTATAATTGTCGCTGCGATTCTTATGCTAGCAGGCGGTATAGCAATGGCAGGAATAGCGCTTTTACTTCATTTTAATATTCTCGATTTAGCTCACTATGAAGATGTAAGTGCTTATTTAACACATCATCCACAAGCTAATTTACTTTACTCTAGTTACTTAGGCGCCGTAATTATTGGATTCTACACTTACTTTTGGACTCATGGTGGCCAAACGTTAGGTATGCGAGCATGGAAATTAAAAGTACAAAATAAAGATGGTCGCCCAATTACTATCACTCAAGCATTGATCCGCGCTGCAACGGCAGCCTTAGGGTTAGGGAATTTGCTCGCATACAACACTAAACGTCGAGCATTACAAGACGTAATGGCTGAATGTGAAATGATAGTGACAAAAGATATTCGCTAATAAAAAAGGAGCCTTTAGGCTCCTTTTTCCATTTTATAGTTTGCGTCTTAGCAAATATATCGTGATAAACAAGAACGCTAAACTTGGACCTAATGCCCCTAAAATAGGCGGTAATCGGTACACTAAAATCATCGGTCCAAACACTTGGTCTGAAATATAAAATGCAAAACCAAAAATGACACCTGAAAGGACACGAGCCCCCATAGTAACAGAGCGAAGAGGACCAAATACAAAAGATAATGCTAATAGCATCATAACAGCAATGGATATAGGCTGAAGCGCTTTACGCCAGAATGCTAACTCATAACGAGAAGCATCTTGCTTGGTCTCTTTGAGATAATTCACATAATGATATAAGCCAGACAACGATAATTCTTCAGGTTTCACCGTCACAACCGCTAATTTATCTGGTGTTAATGTTGTTTCCCAATGCTTACTTGCTATATGGCTATTGGTTAACTGACTACTACCTGTCATGTCTGTTATGGTTACATCATGCATTGTCCAACCCGTCGCTTTATCGTAAGACGCGCGTTTTGCAGATGTTACATCTTCCAACTGGCCTTTGTTGTCAAACTGCCAAATATTAACAACATCCACTTTATTGAGATCATGAACACGTCCCATATAAATGAAGCTATTATCATTTTTAGCCCATACGCCACTTTGTGCAGAAATCATACTACCGCCATAAACCCATATCGAACGATACTCACGTGCCATTTTCTGCGCTTGCGGTGCTCCCCACTGTCCCAGTAATACAACCACTATCATCATAGGGACTGCCGTTTTTAAGGTCGATAAACCAATATCAAGTTTAGAAAAGCCTGCCGCTTGCATTACCACCAGCTCAGAGCTTGATGCCAGCATTCCTAAACCAATCAATGCGCCTAATAATACCGCCATAGGAAAGAACATAATGATGTCTTGCGGCATTGATAATAAAACAAAATACAGCGCCTTGAGGAGATCGTAGCTTCCTTGTCCCACTTTTCTTAGTTGATCAACGTATTTAATAATCGCAGATAAGCCCACTAAGGTTGATAGTGTCAGTGAGAAAGTTGCAATGATCGTTCGACCTATATACCAGTCGAGAATTTTAAACATTAACTGCGTCTCCGTAATTTATCTTTAAGGCGTCGCACAGGCATAGAATCCCAGCTATTTAAAGCAAGAGCAACTAACAAGGTTGTAATATTAATTGGCCACATGCCAATAGCTGATGGGATAATACCATCCTCAATCGCTGATTTTGCGGATGAGATCGCTAAGAAATAAGCCAGATAAATCAACACAGCAGGTGCTAATTTTGCAAATCGTCCTTGACGTGGATTAACAGCCGATAGCGGAACAACAATCATTACTAACAATGGAATACAAAGTACTAAAGAGAAACGCCACTGTAATTCAGCTTTTGCAGCTAAGCTTTGATCTTTTATTAAGGTCATTGTGGGCTGGGCTTCCCAATCACGATTACCAGCTTTAACTTCACGTTGCCCTATTAGCGCTTGGTAGTCATGAAAATGAGTAATGGAGTAATTTAGCTGAGTAGGGATGCCTTCATATCGAGCACCGTTATTTAATTCTAACATTTGACGACCATCAGATAACTCTTTGACGGTACCATTGTCTGCAACAATCACACTAGGCTGTAAGGTTCCAGAGGCTTTTAATTGCGCGACAAAAACCTTATGAAGTTTTGAGCCTTTATCGGTGATATTGTCAATAAATATAACCCCACTTCCATTCGGTGCCGGCTGAAACGTCCCCTTTACCAACATATTTAACGTTGGCCCAGCCTTTGTCTCTTCTTTAAGCTGCTCTATATGCTCTTGCGACCAAGGTGCAACCCAAAATGAATTCACAGCGGCAATTGCCCCCGTAATAATGGCCAAAGCTAATGCTGATTGGAGTAATAATTTGTTCCCCATCCCCGTCGCATTCATCACCGTGATTTCACTTTCAGCATATAATCTACCGAACGTGAGTAAGATCCCGATGTATAAACTCAGAGGGAGCATTAATAGTGCCATCGAAGGGATAGATAATCCCATGAAGGTTAGAATGAGATCACTCGGGATCGAGCCATCGGTTGCATCGGCTAAAATGCTAATAAACTTTTGGCTAATAAAGACAAGGAAAAGTACAAAAAGTACCGCTAATTGGCTCTTTAATGTCTCTCTTGTCAAATACCTAACAATAATCACGCGTTATATTCCCATAGAAAACTTGTTTTTTTGATGGAATCACTATAGTTTTTCGTTAAATCAGTTATTTTGTTATCTTTCAGCTAAATGAAAGACTGCACTCTAAGCGTATACCGAAATCACGGCAGAGCAAACAGTGTGGTATTATCCAACATTTAGCGTTAATTGTCTTTAATTAGGATGTTAGGAGTACGCATGGAGTTCAGTGTAAAAAGCGGCAGCCCCGAAAAACAGCGTAGTGCTTGTATTGTTGTTGGCGTCTTTGAACCACGTCGCCTCTCTCCAATCGCGGAACAGCTAGATAAAATCAGTGATGGTTATATCAGCTCCTTACTGCGTCGTGGCGACCTCGAAGGTAAACCTGGGCAAATGCTTTTACTACACCACGTACCAAACGTGTTATCAGAACGTGTTTTACTGGTCGGTTGTGGTAAAGAACGGGAATTAGATGAGCGCCAATACAAGCAAATCATCAAAAAAACGATCAGTACTTTAAATGAAACTGGCTCTATGGAAGCTGTGTGCTTCTTAACAGAGCTTCATGTAAAAGGTCGTGATACATACTGGAAAGTACGTCAAGCTGTCGAAACAACTAAAGATAGCTTGTATACCTTCAACCAGTTTAAGAGTAATAAACCAGAGACTCGTCGTCCACTACGTAAACTAGTCTTTAATGTACCGACCCGTCGCGAGCTCTCTTTAGGTGAACGCGCTATCAGCCATGGTCTAGCGATAGCATCTGGTGTTCGCGCAAGTAAAGATTTGGGCAATATGCCACCAAACGTGGCAAACCCAGCTTATCTTGCTTCACAAGCACGCCGTCTAGCCGATGATTTTGAGACCGTAAGCACTAAAATCATTGGTGAGCAAGAAATGCAATCTTTAGGGATGACATCATACCTTGCAGTGGGTCGTGGCTCTAAAAATGAAGCGATGATGTCTGTTATTGAGTACAAAGGTAACCCCGATTTAGACGCTAAGCCTATCGTTCTTGTCGGTAAAGGGTTAACTTTTGATTCAGGTGGTATTTCGATTAAACCTGGTGCTCAAATGGACGAAATGAAGTACGACATGTGTGGTGCAGCCTCTGTGTTCGGTACCATGAAAGCATTAGCTAAGCTTAATTTACCCATCAATGTGGTTGGTGTGTTAGCGGGCTGTGAAAATATGCCTGGCGGCAATGCTTATCGTCCTGGTGATATTTTAACCACCATGTCAGGTCAAACAGTTGAAGTATTAAATACCGATGCTGAAGGTCGTTTAGTGCTTTGTGATGCATTAACTTACGTTGAGCGTTTTGAACCTGAATGTGTGATTGACGTTGCGACACTAACAGGTGCTTGTGTTGTTGCTTTAGGTAATCACATTAGTGGTTTAATGAGTAACCATAATCCACTGTCGCATGAAATTATAAATGCGTCAGAGCAATCCGGTGATCGCGCTTGGCGTCTACCGATGAGTGATGAATACCAAGAGCAAATTGCGAGCCCATTTGCTGATATGGCAAACTTAGGCACGCCTGGCGCTGGTACTATAACGGCTGGTTGTTTCTTATCTCGCTTTACTAAAAAGTACAACTGGGCGCACCTTGATATTGCAGGTACCGCTTGGAAAGGTGGTGCTGCAAAAGGCTCTACCGGTCGACCAGTCCCTCTACTTGTCCAGTTCTTATTAAACAGAGCAGGCCAAGAGATCGTCGAGTAAAAGACATCGAAAAGGGCCGCAAGGCCCTTTTCTTTAGGAACAAAAAACCATGACTCATGCTACGTTTTATATAATCGATGACAAGCAAGAGAGCGCTGATAGTCACTTTCAGTGCCATTTTGCCTGTCATTTAGCAGCAATGAGTTACCGGCAAGGTAACAGCGTTTACCTACTCGCAGCAAATAAACAGCAAGCAGAACAAATAGATGAATATCTATGGCAGCAAGATCCTGACAGTTTTGTGCCCCACAACCTTGTCGGAGAAGGGCCTAATGGCGGCTCTCCCGTTGAGATAGGGTGGTCAACATTACGTCATACTGGACGCCGTGCTACGCTAATTAATTTAGCGGAAAACGCACCAAATTTTGCGGTTAGCTTTGCACAAGTGGTAGACTTCGTTCCTTGCGATGAAAAGCTCAAGCAGTTAGCGCGCGAGCGTTACAAGGCATATCGTCTTGCTGGCATTCAAATTACGACTGCCACTGCTACTGAGACGCCCTAATTCCACATAGAATCCTTCTAAGAGCGCTATGGAAAAGACATACAACCCACAATCAATTGAACAAGCGCTATATCAGCGCTGGGAAGAGGCTGGTTACTTCAAGCCTCATGGTGATACATCTAAAGATGCTTACAGCATTATGATCCCACCACCAAACGTCACAGGTAGCCTACACATGGGCCACGCGTTCCAGGATACCATTATGGATACCCTGATCCGTTGTGAGCGTATGAAAGGCAAAAACACCTTATGGCAGGTTGGTACTGACCACGCAGGTATTGCTACCCAAATGGTTGTGGAACGTAAGATTGCTGCTGAAGAAGGCAAAACAAAGCACGATTACGGTCGTGATGCTTTCATCGATAAGATCTGGGAATGGAAAGGCGAATCTGGTGGCACAATCACTAAGCAGCTTCGTCGCCTTGGCGCATCAGTAGACTGGGATCGTGAGCGCTTCACGATGGATGATGGTCTATCAAATGCCGTTCAAGAAGTTTTCGTTCGTCTATACCAAGAAGATCTTCTTTACCGCGGTAAGCGTCTAGTTAACTGGGATCCTAAACTACACACTGCGATCTCAGATCTAGAAGTTGAAAACAAAGATAAAAAAGGCCACATGTGGCACTTCCGTTACCCATTAGCTGATGGCGTACAAACAGCGGAAGGAAAAGACTACATCGTTGTTGCAACTACACGTCCTGAAACTATGCTGGGCGATACTGGTGTTGCCGTTAACCCTGAAGATCCACGTTACAAAGATCTGATCGGTAAAGAAATCATCCTTCCAATCGTTGGTCGTCGCATCCCTATCGTAGGTGATGAGCACGCAGACATGGAAAAAGGCACCGGCTGTGTGAAAATCACACCTGCACATGATTTCAATGACTACGAAGTAGGTAAACGTCATAGCCTGCCTATGATCAACATCCTAACGTTCAATGCTGATATTCGTGATGCTGCTGAAGTATTCACAACCAATGGCGAGCCAAGTGATGCATACAGCACAGCGCTGCCAGAGAAATACCATGGCATGGAACGTTTTGCTGCACGTAAAGCGATTGTTGCTGAATTTGATGAACTAGGTCTACTAGAAGAAATCAAAGATCACGACCTAACGATCCCTTACGGTGACCGTGGTGGCGTGGTTATTGAACCAATGCTAACTGACCAATGGTACGTTCGTGCAGCTCCGCTAGCAAAACCTGCTGTTGAAGCGGTTGAAAACGGTGATATTCAATTCGTACCTAAGCAGTACGAAAACATGTACTTCGCTTGGATGCGTGACATTCAAGACTGGTGTATTTCACGTCAGCTATGGTGGGGTCACCGTATTCCTGCTTGGTACGACAACGACGGTAATGTTTACGTTGGTCGTAACGAAGCTGAAGTACGTGAAAAACATAACCTAGCACCGGTTGTCGTATTACGCCAAGACGATGATGTACTTGATACATGGTTCTCTTCAGCACTATGGACATTCGGTACGCAAGGCTGGCCAGAAAACACCGCTGATCTTCAAACCTTCCACCCCTCTGATGTGTTGGTAACAGGTTTTGATATCATCTTCTTCTGGGTTGCACGTATGATCATGATGACCATGCACTTCTGTAAAGATGAAGACGGCAAGCCACAAGTACCATTTAAAACAGTTTACGTAACGGGTCTTATCCGTGACGAAAACGGCGATAAAATGTCGAAATCTAAGGGTAACGTTATCGATCCTATCGACATGATCGACGGTATTGATCTTGAGTCTCTAGTGGAGAAGCGTTGTGGCAATATGATGCAGCCACAACTTGCAGCGAAGATCGAAAAAGCGACACGTAAAACATTTGAGAACGGCATCGAACCTTACGGTACTGATGCCCTACGTTTCACTCTTGCTGCTATGGCTTCAACGGGCCGTGACATCAACTGGGATATGAAACGTCTTGAAGGTTACCGTAACTTCTGTAATAAGCTATGGAACGCAAGTCGTTACGTACTAATGAACACAGAAGATCAAGATTGCGGTTTCGCAGCAGGTAGCGAGCTTGACTACTCACTAGCAGACAAGTGGATTGAATCACAATTCCAGCTAGCGGCAAAAGAGTTCAATGCTCACATTGATAACTTCCGTTTAGATATGGCTGCTGGTGTACTTTACGAGTTCATCTGGAACCAATTCTGTGACTGGTACCTAGAGCTAACTAAACCTGTTCTATGGAAAGGTACAGAAGCACAGCAACGTGCAACGCGTCATACTCTAATCACAGTGCTAGAGAAGACATTACGTCTTGCGCATCCTGTTCTTCCTTACATCACTGAATCAATCTGGCAGAGCGTTAAGCCACTTGTTGACGGTGTTGAAGGTGAAACCATCATGACTCAGGCATTGCCTCAGTTTGATGAAGCGCAATTTGACCAAGCAGCAATCACTGACATTGAGTTTGTTAAAGCATTTATCACGAGTATTCGTAACCTCCGTGCAGAATACGATATCGCGCCAAGTAAGCCATTATCAGTAATGCTAAAAGTGGCTGATGCCGCTGATACTGCACGTGTTGAAGCAAACCTGACGGTACTGAAATCTCTAGCAAAACTAGAAGAAGTAAAAGTATTGGCTGACGGTGAAGCAACACCAGCTTGTGCGACTGCACTTGTAGGCAAATCTGAATTGATGATCCCTATGGCGGGCTTGATTGATAAAGATGCAGAGCTTGCACGTTTAGACAAAGAAATCGCGAAAATGGAAGGCGAAATCAAACGTACTTCTGGCAAGCTAAGTAACGAAGGCTTCGTTGCTAAAGCGCCTGAAATCGTGATCACTAAAGAGCGTGAAAAGCTAGCCGGTTATGAAGAAACATTAGTGAAGCTTATTGAGCAAAAAGCAACGATTGCTGCGCTATAATCTCACCAATCATTCTTGATTAATAAAAACCGACAGTCACATACTGTCGGTTTTTTTATATCTCAAATCTGGCATCTCTTTTCAAACAATAGCTTTTACCTATTAGTAATATAAAAAATAACAAATTTAGTTCTTAATAATGTTCAATGATAATGACCTCATCGAATTGAGGATCACCTTATGAAAAAGACAATCAGTTTTGCCGCCATCCATTTTACTGTCGCTTTTAGCGTGGCTTACCTTCTTACCGGCGATATCATTATTGGTAGTTTAATTGCAATGATTGAGCCGATGGTTAATACCGTTGCTTTTTATTTCCATGAAAAAGTGTGGCAAAGCAAAACACTCAAACAATCACACTTTAATACGCCAAGTCGAAAAACAGTAAGCTTTGCTATTGTGCACTTCAGTGTCGCATTTAGTGTTGTGTACCTTCTTACTGGTGACATACTGATTGGTAGCTTAATGGCAATGATCGAACCTGCAATTAATACCATGGCTTACTATTTCCATGAGCGTGTATGGCAACGAAAAGATCACAACCAAGCAGAAACACATCAACACACTTGGTTAGATACAATGGCTTGTCAGCACTGATAAACACCAAGATAGATTAAACATATTGACATTGTTGCAGGCTGCAACTATTTTAATTGCGTAATGCAATTAAATTCAAGGACGGATCATGCTGCCCCAACAACTTCGCCAACTTTCTCGTCAATTAGTCCGTCAACTCGGCATGCTAAATAGTCAGTGCGGCCAACTCGCCCTTACCCCTGTACAAGCCCATACTTTGATTGAGCTCGAGCAAGGACCTTGTACGGTTAATCAAATGGCAGAGCGTTTACGGGTCGATAAATCCAATGCCAGCCGTAATTTAGCCATGTTACTCAATCAAGGATTGATCCAATCAATTGCTAACCCTAGCGATAAACGTAGCCAACTCTCCCAGTTAACACCCAAGGGTATTCAAACACTCACCGCTCTTCACCATCAGCTTGATCAAGATACCCAAACGATTTTAGATCAGCTGGATCAAGATGAAATAGAGCAGTTAGAAACAAGTTTACGCCGTTATCATAAAGCTTTGACAATCACAGAGCATCAACAGGGGTACGTGCTAAGAGAAATCACGCCTTTGGATAATGCCGCCGTTGCTGCACTCATTCGTCGTGTTTCAGCAGAATATGGATTAACCCCAGATAGAGGCTTTAGCGTTGCGGATCCTCATCTTGATGATCTCTGCCAGCATTACCAATTACCGAAAAGCCGTTATTGGGTAATAGAAAAAAACAATCGTATTTTAGGCTGTGGCGGTATCGCGCCATTAACAGGAGATGCGCAGTGGAGTGAACTGCAAAAAGTCTTCTTCTTGCCAGAGCTCAGAGGTAAGGGACTCGCACGGGTATTAACCGTTAAAGCATTAAAGTTTGCCCGAGAAAATGGCTTTAAAGGATGCTATTTAGAAACCACAGAGGTATTAAAAGAAGCGGTGAAACTCTATCAATCTTTAGGTTTTGTCGATATTCCAACTGCGCTTGGTAATACAGGGCACAACGCTTGTGAAATTCACATGCTTAAAACCTTCTAACATATTAATTGATAATAAAAAGCCTGCTCAGAGACTCTCTCAGCAGGCTTTTTTAAACGATATACTGTATTAATAGCTTTGCTTTAAATGGTAAACACGTAAGCCTTGCACAACTTCATCGTAACTGGCTGAGCCAATGTATTTCACTTGGCGTTGGTGCTCAGGGACGAGCGTGAAGCTTGAATCTTCAAAGCGACCTTCCCCTTCAAATTCCAAATGAACATAGAAAGCAGGTTTGCTGCTACTCAGCATCACTGATATTTCACCATTCATTTCAGCAACTTCAAAACGTAAATCAGGATCTTCTAATTCACATTCTTTAGGTTTAGCTGGGAACCATGTGTTTTCAATTAGTTTATCGCCGTTACGTAAATGCACATGGAAGAAGCCTTCAGTCTCGTGACCATCAAGATCCTCGTTTAACCATTCCCACACCACTTTCGTGCAATCAGGATCAAGGAACTCTGAAATAGGTTCACGATATAAAATCTCACCTTCCCAACTCTGCCATACCACTTCACCTTTTAACTCAGCACTATTGCGACCATCATTAATTAAGTGAAGTTTTACCCCTTGCTCATCACGAATAAAGGTCGCCATCTGTGGCGCAAAGAAACGTCGAGTATGATAGTGCAACTGTTTCCAACGACCACTATATTCTAGCGAAGACCATGAGCTTACTGGCCAGCAATCATTCAATTGCCAGAATAAAATGCCACGGTTTGTCGGCTTATGTGCACGCCAATATTCTGCTGCCGTTTTAATCGCCATCGCTTGTTGTACTTGCGATAGGTACAACATATTGACGAAACCATTAGGGAAACGGAAATAACGGGTAAACATTTCAGTGATAATCGAGTTACCACGGCTATTTTTCTGATGACATTCAAAACTTGGTGACGTGATATTCCAATCTTGCTCAGGAGCAAACGTCTTCACTGTCGGCAGTGACGGCCATGATTGGAAACCAAACTCTGAGCAAAAACGTGGCGTAACGGTTTGGTAGGCTTCAAAATCTTTACCTGAATGCCATACATCCCAAAAATGCATGTCGCCACGTTTATCATCGTGCCACGCATCGCCAAAATCTAACTCACCATTACACGGCGAACTCGCCCAAAAACGACGAGAAGGATCTTCTTTTTCAACTACTTCTGCTAATGCTCGGTTTAAACGATCATAGTTAACAAGATATTTTTCTCGGTTTTGACGTGATTCAGGATACCAACTAATCGCACCTATCACTTCATTGTCACCACACCATAAGGCTAGGCTTGCATGATCTTTTAGACGGCGGACTTGGTATTCAACTTCCTGTTTTACTTCTGCTACAAAATCAGGTGTTGAAGGGTACAGCGCACAAGCAAACATCAAATCTTGCCATACCATGATCCCTAATTCATCACATAACTCATAGAAGATATCTTTTTCATACATGCCTCCGCCCCAAACACGTAGCATGTTCATATTGGCAGCTAACGCATCTTCAAGCAAAGAACGATAGCGTTGATCCGTCATGCGTGAAGGCATCGCATCCATCGGAATCCAATTGGCACCTAATGCCGAGATCTCAACATCATTAACTTTAAAGACCATACTTTGGCCAAGTTCATCATCTTCAGTGATCAACTCAAGCTTGCGCAGACCAATCTTCTTATTGATATAACTGCCGTCAGCTTCAATTTTAAGATCATATAAACGTGGTTTACCATACCCAGCGGGCCACCAACGACGAGGCTCTGCAATACGGAACAAGACAGATGTTTTCGTTGCGTCACGATCAAGCGTCAAGTGGAAGGTTTGATCGTTAAACGTGACAGCTGCGTTTGCTAATCCTTTCTCTGATACCACTTCATAATTGAGCGTGACAGATAATTCACACTCTTGATCTAGCCACTTTTGTTTCGTACTCACATGACTGATTCGAATATGCTCAATTGGCTGTAATTCAATATCGCCATATACCCCTAATACAGATAAACAAATACCCCAGTCCCAACCCGCATGACATTGGGTTTTACGCAAGGTATTCATATGAGGGATCTGGTTATTACCTTCTGCCCATGGCACTGGAAATGGCAATTTATCAGCACGCTTTTTAGCTGCAAGATCAGCACGGTGTAATACGATTTCAATTCTGTTGCAGCCTACTTGCAGACAACTTAATACATCTACTTTGTGACGCATAAACATATTATTGAAATCAGCCACAGTGTGGCCGTTTAAACGAATTTCAGCCACGGTATCAAGATGATCCATCACTAAATCCATCGCATTACAGGCTAACTGCGCTTCGGTTAAGTCGAACTGTCGACTTACGATCCAATCACACTCCCCAACCCATTGGACTTTCTTTTCATTGGTAGCCCAGTAAGGATCAGGGATCTCACCTGCAGCAAAAAGCGCAGAATGAACATCACCTGGTAAATCAATATGCAGATCTTGTAAAGCCGCTCGCTGAACACAGGTTAATTGCCATTGACCATTAAGCGAAATTGTCATCATAACTCCAGCACTGAGTACACTCAGTAAGCTTGATAATAAAAAAGGTATATCTACGCAGTTTTTCAATAACGCACTGTGATCATTATTAAACTTTGATCATTAAGCAGAATAAAAAGTGCGAGTCCCCACAGCTAAAAGGCGAAAAAGCCAGCAAATATGCCGGCTTTTTTATTATTCGTCTATTTTAACGATTATTCTTCGTCGTCGTACTCTTCATCGTCGTCTTCACCAGACTCGAAGTAAGTGCCCCAACCGTCGTAATCGATATTGTGTTTTTCAGCAAGTTTGATCAACTTCTCAGCTTGTTCGTCAATCAACTCAGCGTTCAGTGCTGATTCCATTACAGCATCGAAACAAACAACTTTACCGCCGCCATCTTCTGGC
Source organism: Photobacterium sp. GB-72 (assembly GCF_003026095.1). NCBI lineage: Bacteria > Pseudomonadati > Pseudomonadota > Gammaproteobacteria > Vibrionales > Vibrionaceae > Photobacterium > Photobacterium sp. GB-72. The sequence continues at coordinate 15,497 of NZ_PYNV01000016.1, forward strand.
GCTAGTTCAAGTTCTTCTGCTTCTAAAACTTCAAAACCAAGTTTAAAGGCTTCTACAGCAGCACCTTCTAACTCTTCAAACGTATCCGCTGAAAAGTGGTGCTCAATCGTATAAAGAGCATCTGGCTCACTGCCATCTTCAAGTAACGCGGCAATAATTTCGCGTGTTTCTTCTTTTTGCTCTTCGATCAGTTCTGCATAAGACATGGGTTCACTCCGACTGTGGAATCAATTTGCTGGCAAATATCGCATGGTTTGCCATCAATTACCACCTGTTAGTGAGAAGCACCGATAATTAGTATTGCCTTGAGTTTTAGCGTTCATATTCAACATTCTTATTACTGTCGGAAAAACCAAGGAAACCAAATAATCTTGCATAATAAGCGCACAGCTATTCACAATGAAGTAATAATAAGATAAACATAAAGCAACAATAACGAATATCTAGTAACCTAGTCACAACAAAGGGGTATTCGGTTAGAAACATTATAAAATGCAAGAGGGAACTATCATGGCTTTTAATCTTCGTAACCGTAACTTCCTTAAATTATTAGATTTTACTCCACGAGAAATTCAACATCTTCTCGATTTATCTGCTGAATTAAAAAAAGCCAAATACAATGGTTACGAGCAGCCACGCTTAAGCGGAAAAAATATTGCGCTTATCTTTGAAAAAGCATCGACCCGTACTCGTTGTGCATTTGAAGTGGCGGCTTTTGATCAAGGTGCAAAAGTGACATATCTTGGCCCATCAGGCTCACAAATCGGCCACAAAGAATCAATGAAAGACACCGCGCGCGTATTGGGTCGTATGTATGATGGCATTGAATACCGCGGCTTTGGTCAAGCCATTGTTGAAGAGTTGGGGCAATACGCTGGCGTACCTGTTTGGAATGGGTTAACCGATGAATTCCATCCGACTCAAATCTTAGCTGATTTTCTAACGATGCAAGAACATGGTCGTGGCAAGCAACTCAATGAAATCACCTTTGCTTATTTAGGTGATGCACGTAATAACATGGGAAATTCATTGCTCGTTGGGGCGGCGAAAATGGGGATGGATATTCGTCTCGTTGCGCCCAAAGCGTTCTGGCCTGAAGACGAGTTAGTGGCACAGTGTCGTGAAATTGCATTAGAAACAGGCGCGAAAATCACTCTCACAGAAAATGTGCAAGAAGGCGTTCAAGGATGTGACTTTTTGTATACCGATGTATGGGTTTCAATGGGCGAAGCAAAACAAGCATGGGCTGAGCGTATTCAGTTAATGCTCCCTTATCAAGTCAATATGGACTTACTAAAAGCAACAGGGAATCCACATGTGAAATTTATGCATTGCTTACCCGCTTTTCATGGTGAAGACACCACAATTGGTAAGGAGCTTGCGCAAGAATATCCTGAACTGGCCCAAGGCGTTGAAGTCACCGATGAGGTCATTGAATCCAAACATTCAATTGTTTTTGATGAAGCAGAGAATCGTATGCACACTATTAAAGCGGTCATGGTGGCAACACTAGGGCATTAATAAATGCCTGTTGATAGTTTTCGCAAACGCTTGCGTCACTTAAAAATGACGGTATAATTCTTGCCAATTTGTCGAACACGAGCTAAGAGATGAACCTGACAATAACTCCACTACAGAATTATCGTCACCGCTTTTTAACGCAGGTTCGTGTTTCTATTTTTATAAAAAAAGCCTCCTTTTATTAAGGAGGCTTTTTTTTGTCTGTAAATCGGCAAGGATCACGGTGAATGCCGTATTGAGCGTTATTTATTTTATTTTGAGGGAAAGAAACCATGGCTAATTCGCTGTTTAAAAAGCATATTATTTCCATCCCAGAGCTTAGTCGCGCAGAGCTTGAATTAATTATCCAAACCGCAGGACAATTGAAAGCTGATCCTAATCCTGAACTGCTAAAAAACAAAGTGATTGCAAGTTGCTTCTTTGAACCATCAACCCGTACCCGACTCTCATTTGAAACGGCTATTCAACGTTTAGGCGGGACTGTGGTGGGGTTTGATAGCGCTGGCAATACGTCTCTAGCAAATAAAGGCGAAACCCTGTCTGATTCCGTTCAAGTGATTACTTCATACGTTGACGCTTTCGTTATGCGTCACCCTCAAGAAGGCGCTGCTCGTCTGGCATCTGAATTTTCTAACGGTATTCCTGTGATCAATGGTGGGGATGGGGCAAACCAACACCCAACGCAGACCCTGTTAGATCTGTTCACCATTTACGAAACCCAAGGCACGTTAGATAACATTAATATCGCCTTTGTTGGTGACTTGAAATACGGTCGTACGGTGCACTCGTTAACCCAAGCATTATCTAAATTTGATAACGTGAAGTTCTTCTTTATCGCCCCGGAAGTACTCGCAATGCCTGACTATATTTGTGAAGAATTAGATGATGCAGGTATCGCTTACAGCTTGCACAGCGATATGGAAGATGTGATCCCTGAGCTTAATATCCTTTACATGACGCGAGTACAAAAAGAGCGTTTTGATGAATCAGAATACGCCCACATGAAAGCGGCTTATATCTTAACGGCGAAGATGCTAGAAGGGGCAAGAGACAACTTAAAAGTGCTGCATCCACTGCCACGTGTCGATGAAATTACGGTAGATGTTGATAAAACTAAACATGCTTACTTCTTCCAGCAAGCAGAAAATGGTGTTTACGCACGTCAGGCGCTATTAGCCCTAGTTCTTAACGAAACCTTATAAGCAGGAGCGATGATCATGTCTAAAGAAACCCAACTAAAAGTTGAAGCAATCAAAAACGGCACTGTTATCGACCATATTCCTGCGCATGTGGGTATCAAGGTACTTAAGCTCTTTAGTATGGATAACTCGAACCAACGAGTGACAATTGGTTTGAATCTGCCTTCGTCAGCACTTGGTGCCAAAGATCTGATCAAGATCGAAAACGTCTTTATCAATGAAGATCAAGCTAACCAACTCGCACTCTATGCCCCGAAAGCAACCGTTAACCAAATTGAAAATTATGAAGTAGTAAAGAAACTTAACTTATCATTACCTGACTTTATTAGTGCGGTATTTAAGTGCCCAAATACTAACTGTATTTCACACGGTGAGCCGGTAAATAGTGGCTTTAAGGTACTGACTAAAAAAGCAGATATTCAACTTAAATGTAAATACTGCGAAAAAGTTTTCTCTCGCGAAATCGTGACAGAGTGCAATGCATAACTTTGTTATAAACAGCCCGTTAGCTTCATAGCGGGCTTTATTCATTAAATCTCAGCCACAAAATAACACAAAATACCAGCTAGGTATTATTTAGTGATAACCATCAAGTTTCTTCTGATTATTCCCTGTTATCATATTTGCATTAAATATCACAAAAAGTGATTATTATTGCGATATCGAGCAAATAAAATGCATAAAAAAGCGACAGGGAGCTGTCCATGAATGAACATGAATCACCACACGGGATCATCAGTCATTATTGCGAAAAAAACATGACAGCCGTTTGTAAACAATTATTACAAATGCACCATTTTTCTACTCAAGATCATATTCGCGACGCGCTAATTAAAGAGGGGTTTGATGATATCAGCCAATCTACCGTTTCACGTCTTCTCACTAAACTCAAAATAGTAAAAGCACCAAATGTCTATGGTAAACGGGTGTATTGTGTTACTGAAACCACCAATCCCACATATACTGATTCTGAGATCGCTTCACAAATTGAATTTGTTACTCATAATAAATTAGTGATTGTAGTAAAAACCCATCCGGGTTCTGCACAACTCATCGCTAGAATTATTGACCTTAATCCCCATCAAGAAATTTTAGGCACCATAGCTGGCAATGACACTATTATGGTTGCACCTCGCAATATTGATCGGATCCGTGATTGTGAACAAGCCGTTTGTCTAAGTCTTGGGATGATATAAAAACGTTCTAATCAGCTTGAATCTTCCTGACTTAGCCCCCATAACACCATCAATCAGATAGCGTGACGTGTCACTTACGCTATAACAATCAAAAAAATATAAGTAAGGGTAAACAATGACTAAGGTTCTTCATACAGAGCAAGCTCCTGCAGCAATCGGTCCATACGTACAAGGTGTTGATCTTGGTAATATGGTGCTAACTTCCGGTCAAATCCCTGTAAACCCTGCAACAGGTGAAGTACCGGAAGCAATTGCAGCGCAAGCTCGCCAATCTTTAGACAATGTAAAGGCGGTAGTGGAATCTTCAGGTCTTCAGGTTTCTGACATTGTTAAGATGACTGTTTTTGTTAAAGATCTAAATGACTTCGCTGCCGTTAACGAAGTGTATGGTAACTTCTTTGATGAACATAACGCACCTTACCCAGCACGCTCTTGTGTTGAAGTTGCACGTTTACCAAAAGATGTAAAAATTGAAATCGAAGCGATTGCTGTTCGTAAATAATCGTTGCTAATAAACGTTTCATTGCATCTTAATTTGCCATAAAAAAAGCTGCTAACGGGATCTCGTTGGCAGCTTTTTTATTCATAAAACAACACTAATTACTTAGTGGCAAAAGCAAACACTTGACTAAACCATGCCGTAAATAACTCAGGCTGAGTCTTTAGCGTTTGTTTAATCGTCTCTTCAGACCACCAGCGATAATCCATCACTTCATCAGCGTTAGGAACAACCTCTATCTCGCCAGCATCAGCCACCAGCACATGATCGAGCTCATGCTCAAATAATTGGTTATCAAGCTCTGCGTAATAACAGAAGTGACCAATATCAGATAATGAAGTCACTTGCGTGATCCCCATTTCTTCAGCTAATCGTCGTATCCCTGCTTGCTCTATCGACTCATATTGGCGAGGGTGTGAACAACACGTGTTAGTCCACAACCCACCACTATGATATTTGTGCAACGCGCGTTGATGAAGTAAGTATTCACGACCAGACGTGGTATTTCGATACAACAAAACCGAAAAAGCCAAATGCAAAGCACCTTGTTTATGCGCTGCCATCTTCTCTTGTAAGCCTTGAAATTCACCTTGGCTATCAACCAAGACTACATATTCTTCAGTCATCACTCTTTACTACTGTTATAAATTACCCCCTGATATTCAGGGGTTAAAATAAAACAAGGACATGTGATAAACATGTCCTTGTATATTAATACTTACGAGACAAATAAATTAGCGTTTACCTCGCTCACTCGCTTCTGCATTAAGCTCTGCTAATTTTTCAGCCATAACATCATGACAACGGCTAGAGAGGCTGCGAACATCTTCTTTATGTAAGCCGTCCGTTGAAATCGGCTTCATTACTTCTACGATCACGACACCGTTATCCCAACGATTTAACCTAACATGATCAGTTGAACTACACACAATCGGTACAACAGGAACGTTCGCGCCAATTGCAGCATGGAAAGCACCAGTTTTAAACGGCAATAAACCACGACCACGAGAGCGAGTCCCCTCAGGGAACATCCACACTGACACTTTGTTTTGTTTAATTTTATCGACGACTTGACCTATGGTGCCCACCGCTTTACTGCGGTTTGCACGATCAATTAAGATGTTACCCGTGATCCAGTATAGCTGACCAAATAACGGTAACCATACTAAGCTTTTTTTACCCACGGTAACAGTACGAGGCATGATTGCACCAGAAACCGTAAAAAGATCATAATTATTCTGGTGGTTCGCAATATAAATAGCAGAGCCTACTTTTTCAGCACCCTCTGCGTATCGGAACTCTAATTTGATCCCTAGCACACGTGACATTTTGCTAAACAAACGTCCAAAGGTATAAACGTGTTTAGGGTTACGTGGGCTTAATAAACAGTATCCGCAACCAAAAATAAACGTCACGATAGCAAAAATTGCGATAGCAAATATCCGCAAAACAAAAATCATTCTAGCTCTCCTCAGCGTACAAGCGTTCGCTAGTATACTCACAGCAAGAGAAAATACACGTTTTATGTGTATTCTTTACTCACTTGTTATTCGCTTATCAATAGAAACGATACGCACAGCTTAGATCAAAAAAGCCCTCAACTTGAGGGCTTTGAATAGCGCATCAGAAATAACTATTCCGATGGAACGTCAGAAGATTGCTCGTTTGGTGAATCAATCTCCATCCGTGTTACTCGCTGTAAGCCTCGAGGTAACATCGCTCCTCGACGTCCACGCTCACCACGGAAATTATCGAGATCCGACGGTTTCAATCCTAGTTTACGTTTGCCCGCATAAAGAGTGACATGGGTATCTGCACTAATTACCGTTAAGTAGGATAAGAATTCTTCACGCGCTTTTGAACGTGCAGATGGAATGTTGATGATCTTGTTACCCTTACCTTTACCCAGTTGCGGTAAATCTTTAATTGGGAACAGTAACATTCGACCTTCATTGGTAATGGCTAATATCTGATCATTCTCAATATCAGCAACAGGCTGTGGCGGCAGCACAGCAGCATTTTCAGGTACCGTTAATAAGGCTTTACCACTCTTATTTTTCGATACCATATCTGTGCTCTTACAGATAAATCCGTAACCTGCATCCGATGCCATTAACCAAATTTGATCGTCTTCTGCCATTAACACTTGGCGCATATTTGTGCCTGGGGTTAAATTTAAACGCCCCGTGATAGGTTCACCTTGGCTACGCGCAGATGGCAAGCTATGTGATTCTAACGCATAGCTACGTCCATCAGAGCCTAAGAAAATCGCAGGCTGATTACTCTTACCGCGAGCATGCGCAAGGTAACTGTCACCCGACTTATAGTTTAGCGTGCTCGGATCTACCTCATGCCCTTTAGCATGACGGATCCAGCCTTTCTCTGATAGTACAACGGTGATCGCCTCACTTGGGATCAAGTCACGTTCAGTTAATGCTTTCGCTTCTTCTCGTTCAACTAATGGCGAGCGGCGATCATCACCGTACTTCTCAGCATCAGCGAGAATTTCTTTCTTAATTAAAGTATTTAAGCGACGCTCAGAGCCAAGTAACTTTTCTAGTTGCTCACGCTCTTTGGCTAATTCGTCTTGCTCTGCACGGATCTTAATTTCTTCAAGCTTGGCTAACTGACGCAGTTTAATTTCTAAAATTGCGTCTGCTTGAATCGCTGATAAACCAAAACGTGACATAAATTCTGCTTTTGGATCTTCCTCATTACGGATAATCTCAATCACTTCATCAATGTTAAGGTAAGCGGCCAGTAAACCTTCTAAGATATGTAAGCGTGCATTCACTTTATCTAAACGGTACTGTAAACGACGACGTACTGTTGTACGGCGATATTCCAGCCATTCAGCAATAATCTCCACTAAACCTTTAACTTGTGGACGACCATCTAGACCCAACATGTTCAAGTTCGCACGGAAGCTCTTTTCAAGATCCGTTGAAGCAAACAAGTGATTCATCAACTGCTCGCAATCAATACGGTTAGAGCGTGGCACAATCACAATGCGAGTTGGGTTTTCGTGATCGGATTCGTCACGTAAATCCTCAACCATTGGCAATTTCTTCGCACGCATTTGGCTAGCGATTTGCTCAAGCAGTTTTGCACCTGACGTTTGGTGTGGCAATGCGGTAATAACAATATCACCGTTTTCTTTGTGCCAAACCGCGCGCATTCTAATACTGCCTCGGCCACTCTTATAGACTTTCTTTAAGTCAGCTTTAGAGGTAATGATTTCCGCTTCAGTTGGGTAATCAGGGCCTTGAACAAACTCCATTAGCGCATCAAGATCTGCCTTTGGATTTTCAATCATATGTACTGCTGCATTGGCAACTTCACGCGCATTGTGCGGTGGAATATCAGTTGCCATACCAACAGCAATACCCGTTACGCCATTAAGCAAAATATGCGGCAGACGTGCAGGTAACATCTTAGGCTCTTGCATTGTACCGTCAAAGTTTGGTACCCAATCTGCGGTGCCTTGGCCTAATTCAGACAGCAACACTTCAGAAAATCGAGACAAACGTGATTCGGTATAACGCATCGCCGCGAATGATTTCGGATCATCCGGAGCACCCCAGTTACCTTGACCGTCAACCAGTGGGTAGCGGTAAGAAAAAGGCTGTGCCATTAATACCATGGCTTCATAACAGGCAGAATCACCATGAGGGTGATATTTACCTAATACATCACCCACCGTACGGGCTGATTTTTTATATTTTGCCGTTGCACTTAAACCCAACTCAGACATCGCATAAATAATACGGCGCTGTACGGGTTTAAGGCCATCACCGATAAACGGTAAGGCACGATCCATGATTACATACATGGAGTAATTTAAATAAGCGTCTTCAGTAAACTTCCTAAGAGGAAGCTGTTCAACGCCATCCATTGAGACATCAGTCATCGTTAGATAATCCGTCTTTAATTTTGCTTATCTGCCAGTTATTACTAGCAGATGAAATAGAGTAAAAAGCTGATCACACTTCAGCCATATCGCCTTTGCTTTGCAACCAGTGACGACGATCTTCAGCACGCTTCTTACCAAGTAGCATGTCCATCATTTCGTTGGTTTCACTGTCGTCATCAATCGTTAACTGCACTAAACGGCGAGTATTCGGATCCATGGTCGTTTCACGCAATTGCAATGGGTTCATCTCACCCAGACCTTTGAATCGCTGAACATTAACCTTGCCACGCTTACCTTTTAGGCGATCAAGAATACTGTTTTTCTCAGCTTCATCGAGGGCGTAGTACACTTCTTTACCCAAATCGATACGGTACAAAGGAGGCATTGCAATAAATACATGTCCGGCACGTACTAAGGTTTCAAAGTGCTTCATAAATAACGCACACAACAAGGTAGCAATGTGAAGACCATCGGAGTCCGCATCCGCAAGGACGCAGATCTTACCGTAACGAAGCCCACTTAAATCATCACTATCTGGATCAATACCAAGTGCGACCGAAATATCATGGACTTCTTGAGAGGCAAGGACTTGATCGGCAGACACTTCCCACGTATTTAAAATTTTACCGCGAAGTGGCATGATCGCTTGGAACATACGATCACGAGCTTGTTTCGCCGAGCCGCCCGCCGAGTCACCCTCGACAAGGAATAATTCAGTGCGATTAAGATCTTGTTGTGAACAGTCCGCTAACTTACCAGGCAGTGCTGGGCCTGATGCAATTTTCTTACGTACCACTTTTTTGCTTGCACGCATACGACGGTGCGCATTTGCAATACAGACTTCTGCTAATTGCTCTGCCAGTTGTGGACGCTCATTAAGCCATAAGCTAAAGGCATCTTTTACCACACCAGAAACAAACGCCGCACATTGACGTGACGATAAACGTTCTTTGGTTTGACCGGCAAATTGTGGATCTTGGATTTTTACCGACAAGACATACGCACAACGATCCCAAATATCATCAGCCGTTAATTTCACGCCTCGTGGCAGAAGATTACGGAATTCACAGAATTCACGCATCGCATCTAACAAGCCCTGACGCAGACCATTAACGTGAGTCCCCCCTTGCGCTGTTGGGATCAAGTTAACATAACTTTCAGTGATCAATTCACCACCTTCAGGTAGCCATAACAGCGCCCAATCAGCGGCTTCTGTTTGCGAACTGAACACACCAGTAAATGGTTCTTCTGGCAGTAATGTATACCCTTTTACACCTTCAGCAAGGTAGTCTTTTAAGCCATCTTCATAGCACCAACGAATCGTTTCATCAGTGATTTTATTGGTGAATACAATTTCTAAACCAGGGCATAACACTGCTTTAGCTTTTAGATTGCTCTTCAGGCGGGAAACTGAGAACTTGGCACTGTCGAAATATTTTGGATCTGGCCAAAAGTGAACTCGTGTGCCTTTTGCGCGACGGCCACAAGTGCCTATCACCTCAAGCTCTGAGACCTTATCGCCATTTTCAAAGGCAATTTGATACACTTGACCATCACGTTTTACCGTAACTTCAACACGCTTAGAAAGGGCGTTTACAACCGAGATACCTACCCCGTGTAAACCACCTGAAAATTGGTAGTTTTTACCAGAAAACTTACCACCGGCGTGAAGCTTACATAAAATAAGTTCAACCCCTGATACACCTTCTTCGGGGTGAATATCAACAGGCATACCACGACCATCATCAACCACCTCTAATGATTGATCGGCATGAAGGATCACTTCAACTTTACGGGCATGTCCAGCCAATGCTTCATCGACACTGTTATCGATAACTTCTTGACCTAAGTGGTTAGGTCGAGCCGTATCGGTATACATACCGGGACGGCGGCGTACTGGCTCAAGGCCATTAAGAACCTCAATGGCTCCAGCGTTATAGCTTTGATCTGTCATATCACGGAAATTTACGGGAAAGTTTTGAAAATAATAGTCAGTAACCCAGCGCTATATGTCAAGTTCTGGGACACATGAAGGCTCATGACTGTGAGTAATGATGTTATTTACAAGAACATCAGATAGAACATGTCATAGAAATATAAGTAATATCAGAAAACATATCGCGACACAGAGTCACTCGCGAATGCTAAACATGGCAGCATTCTACCAGTTATAATTCTAAGAATTGGATAATTGATGCAGGAAATCGTTCAAAATTGACAAAACTATGATCCCCATTAGGTTCAACGGTCAATTTTGATTCAGCATATTTCATTATGGATTGGCGATAATCTAATACTTCATCACCTTCTTGCAATAGCACCCAAAAACGTTGTGGAGCATGTAATGTCGCCACATCTAGTTGCTGCAATTGCGCCATATGCTGGGGAACAAGTACATAATTTTCGCCACTATATGGATTCTGCTGGGGTCCTAAATAATCAACTAACAACTCATAAGGTTTTACTGCTGGGTTAATTAATACCGCAGCTAAAGCAAACCGTTCACTTAACCAAGTACATAAATACCCACCTAATGAACTCCCTACTAAACCTATCTTGTACTCGTCTTTGCAGCGAAGGATCAACTGTTCAAGATAAACCTGCGCTTCTTCAGGGTAGCTCGGTAGTTGCGGCATCACAACCTTAATATCAGGTCGATGGTTTGCACAATACTGCGCCATTTGCTGCGCTTTTAATGATTGTGGCGAGCTATTAAAGCCGTGCAAATAAATCAATAGTGATGCCATTAATACCCTGCTGAATCAAAAGTTGGTTGGAATACATCACCTTCAAGACGTTCAACGTGAGTAATAATATCCCCTGTCGCGGTTAATTCTAAATAACGCCAACCTGGGGTTACTTGATCTAATGCAAAATCATCAGAATCGGGTAGAAATTGAATACACGTCGAAGGTGTCGCTAGCACTCTGACATCACGATGAATACGATCCAACTCTTGATGAATATGACCGCATAAAATAGCTTTTACTTGAGGATGTTTATCAATGACCTGCCACAGCGCATCACTATTGTGTAATTGATGCTGATCAAGCCATGCGCTCCCCGCGGGTAACGGATGGTGATGAAGTAATACCAACGCATGTCGCTCAGGGTGTAGCGATAAAGCATGATCAAGTAGTGCTAATTGATGATGAGATAATTCGCCATGTGGAACACCAGCTACTTGGCTATCAAGTAGGACAACTTGCCAATGATCACCGACCAATATTTGTTCACTATCTTTAATTTGTTCAGAAGGTAATATTGATGCCATGGTTGGTTGGTAATCGTGATTGCCCGGTAACCAAAAACACGGTTGTTCCCAACGAGCAATGCCTTCAGCAAAACGTTGGTAGGAATCAGGAGTGTGATCTTGGGAAATATCTCCCGTTGCAACAATTGCATCAAATTTACGCGTAGAAGCATCTACCGCATTAAGGACGGCATGAAAGCTCTGTTGAGTTGCCACACCAAGCAGAGCGCCTGATTCATTGGCAAACAAATGAGTGTCTGTAATTTGAAGAAGAACCACACTATCAGGGTTCGTCTGTGGCAGCGAATAGGTCTGCAAAACGTCAAAAACCTTGTCTTTTAATCAATCAAAAACAGTTAACAAACAGATTGGTTACTGATCCCACGGCGTAAACAATGGTTTAACCAATCGCCTAAAAAACGATTTACTTGATGTTTCTCATCTTTCTGATGCATACGCAAGTTAGGATAATCATATATTGGCTTTAAACGAGAAATCTGTTGAGCGGAACACACTTCTGCGACTCTAGCATCATGATAAAGCCTTACTGTTAACGCTGGCGATAAATAATCGACAACATCTTGATCACTCTTTAACCCTAGAGAAATCATCGTAGTATAGCGTGTGGATTCTATTATTTTTAAGCGATATATATCATCACACACTCGATAAAACCTTTCATCACCCACTTCGTCACTACGAGGTAATAACGGGAGCAACTTAGCATAATTGGTTTCATACAAGCGCATTAGGCTTGATAAATCGACAGAGTATCGAGAGTTCAATGACAAAATCCTTTAAATAGTTACAACCTTTTATTGGCCTATTGCTGTAACTGTAAATAATGAAGCTGTAACCATTGTAAGGCAATAATCGAGGCTGCATTTTCAATTTTACCAGATTCTACCCACTGATAGGCCTGTGTTCTTGACACAACATGCACCCGAATATCTTCACTTTCTTCAGCTAAACCATGAATACCACTCGCTGTTGTGCTATCAACAGTGCCAACGAATATATCCAGCATTTCAGAGCAACCACCTGAGCTTGATAAATAACGCGTCACTTTTTGAAGTTCAGTGACGGTTAGCCCCGCCTCTTCAACAGCTTCTCGTTTAACGACATCTTCTGCAGATTCACCTTGGTGATCAATCATGCCCGCGACAATTTCTAACTGCCAAGGCTCACAGCCAGCCGCCATCGCACCGACACGAAATTGTTCAATTAAAACAACCTCATCAGTGACTGGATCATAAGGTAATAAGGCGGCGGCATGCCCACGTTCAAACATTTCTCGATTGACCGTATCGCTCCATCCGCCTGCAAAAAGTTTATGACGAAAACGGTATTTCACCATTTTAAAAAAGCCATTGTAGACAATATCTTTCGCCTCAACTTTTACATCATCCACACCAAACTGCAGTGGACTTTTCTCATTTTGGCTCATCATTATTCCCTTGTATAAATAAAGTGCGCTAGCTCGCAATAATTAACAGATAATCATAACAAACAGAGAAGGTTAGCTATCTTTTCATTCAATCAGATTATCAGCAACGTTTAACTTCAACAAAATTAATAAATATTACATTTTTTTTTAAACCAAATTGATAAGAGTTTAAATTTCCACCACCATAAATAAAAAATAAACCATCATATTTAGGTAAATTTTTGCAATGATCAGTTTCAAGCAAGGCATGTTGAGGTAAACTACAATTTGTAATTATATTTTTAGCTCCCATTTTGTCAGCAAGACCAGGAAAGGCATCCATGAAAAAATTGCTTCCAATCGTTATCAGCCTTGCATTTGGCTCACTAAGTCAATCAGCTCTTGCTGATGATCTCGCTCAAATTTATCAGCAAGCAAAACAAAATGATCCACAACTTCTAAAAGCTGCAGCAGATAAAGATGCAGCATTTGAAGCAATTAACTCATCTCGAAGTACGTTACTACCGCAGATTAACTTAAGCGCGGGCTACAATACTTACCATTTAGATGCCAAAGACAAAAATACAGATGGATTTGTTGGCGGTCTTCAGCTTGACCAAGAGATTTATAATCGCTCAAGCTGGATTGGTTTAGATGTATCAGAAAAAAAAGCCCGTCAAAGTGATGCTGCATACTCAGCTGAGCAACAAGGCTTAATTCTTCGTGTCGCACAGGCTTACTTTAATGTTTTAGAAGCCAAAGACGATCTGAGTTTTGGTGAGGCCGAAAAGAAAGCTGTAGGCCGACAACTAGAACAGATGAAACAGCGCTTTGAAGTGGGTCTATCTGCCATTACGGATGTCCATGACGCCCAAGCACAATACGATAAAGTTGCAGCTGATGTGATTCTAAAAGAAAATGCAGTCGCAAATAGCTACGAAGAACTGCGTGAAATTACAGGCCGTGAGTACACCTCTCTGGATGCCTTGAACACCAAGACTTTCTCAGTGACGCCATTACAACAATCACCTGATACGTTTGTAAAAACAGCTGAGACTGACAACCTATCATTATTGGCGTCAAGAATTGGTCAAGATATCGCAAGAGACAATATTTCACTTGCAGAATCAGGCCATCTACCAACCTTATCGTTCACTTCAGGTTATCAATATAATAAGTCAGGACCGGGCACTCCAGATCCAGATCAAGGTTCTTTGACTGCAGGAATTCAGTTAAACCTTCCAGTCTACTCTGGTGGTAATATCAGCTCTCAAGTAAAACAAGCGCAATACGCATATGTTGCCTCTAGTGAAGAGCTTGAAGGCCAATACCGCACAGTTGTGAAAGATGTACGTAACTATTACAACAACATTCATGCCGCTGCTGGTTCAATAAAAGCATACAAACAACTAGTTATTTCAGCTAAATCAGCTTTAGAAGCAACAGAAGCGGGCTTTGATGTGGGTACGCGTACTATTGTTGATGTTCTTGACTCAACAAAGAGCCTCTATTCAGCAAATAGCCTATTAGCTAATGCTCGTTATAATTATATTCTTGCACAACTACAGCTAAAACAAGCGGTAGGTACCCTGAGTGAGCAAGATATTGTTGATATAAATAAAGGCTTAATTAAACAATAAGTTTTAATCATCAAAAATAAAAAAGCGCCCAAAGGCGCTTTTTTATTATCTGCGATTTTTGTCGCTATAACTGATTAGCCACGGCCACCACGGATCGCTTCAATAATTTTGGATGTAGAGCAGCCGTCTTCAAAGTTAAGTACCAGTACTTGACCACCAGCTGCCACAACTTCTTTACCACCCGCAATTTCTTCAGGTTTATAATCGCCACCTTTCACCAAAAGGCTCGGCAGCACTTCACTGATCAAACGTTGTGGTGTTTCCTCGGTAAACGGTACCACCCAATCAACTGCACCAAGACCTGCCAATACCGCCATACGACGGTCTTCTGGATTGACTGGACGACCAGGACCTTTTAAGCCTTTCACTGAACTATCAGAGTTAACCGCAACAATTAAACGATCACCTAATTTTGCAGCTTCAGTTAAATAAGCAACATGACCAGCATGTAAAATATCAAAACAGCCATTTGTCATAACTACTTTCTCACCACGCGCACGTGCTGACTTTACAGCTTGAATTAATTGAGGCTCAGAAATAACACCAAAACCACTGT
This sequence comes from Photobacterium sp. GB-72, assembly GCF_003026095.1. Classification (NCBI taxonomy): domain Bacteria; kingdom Pseudomonadati; phylum Pseudomonadota; class Gammaproteobacteria; order Vibrionales; family Vibrionaceae; genus Photobacterium; species Photobacterium sp. GB-72. Next base: position 30,700 of record NZ_PYNV01000016.1, read on the forward strand.
CTTGGCTACCATGAATGGCATCTGTTAATTCAATAGTAGATAAGGTTGATGTACCCAGTTTCGCGACAACGACACCAGCCGCAGCATTGGCTAATTTACAAGCATCTGATAACGATTTACCTGCAGATAATGAAGCGGCAAGCACTGAGATCACCGTGTCACCAGCACCTGTTACGTCATACACTTCTTGCGCTTGCGTTGGCATATGTAAAGGCTCACTGCCTTTTTCAAGTAACGTCATACCATGCTCAGAGCGAGTGACTAACAAGGCTTCAAAATCAAACTTTTCAATAAGGGCTAAACCTTTCTCAACTAAGTCTTCATCTGACGTGACTTTACCTACTACCGCTTCAAATTCAGATAAGTTCGGTGTAAGTAACGTAGCGCCACGGTAACGTTCAAAATCTGAACCTTTTGGATCAATTAACACAGGCACATTTGCTTCGCGCGCTAATTGGATCATACCTTGAACGTGCTCTAATACGCCTTTCGCATAATCAGATAAAATGACGGCTTTCACATCCGTTAAGGATTGCTTCATGCGCGCCATGATCGGTGCAGGATCAACGTTATGAAAACCTTCTTCAAAGTCTAAACGGATCAACTGTTGCCCACGACTCATTACACGAAGTTTGGTAATTGTCGGATAGTTAGGCAGTGAAACAAAATCACAATAAACGTTCAGTGAAGATAACTTTTCAGTCAGCGCTTTCGCTTGCTCGTCAATGCCCGTTAAACCAATCAATTTTGCATGCCCGCCTAATGCTGCAATATTCATTGCAACGTTAGCGGCACCGCCCGGGCGCTCTTCAATCTGATCAACCTTAACAACAGGTACTGGCGCTTCTGGTGAAATTCGCCCTGTAGGACCTGTCCAATAACGGTCTAGCATGACATCACCAACAATCAAGACACCTGCTTGGTTATAATCAGGAAGGGTCAGTTTCATTTTTTTCTCCGGGAATATGAAAACGCTCAAATACTAGCATAAACTAAAATCAAGATGCATCAGGACAATGTTATTCCGTTAATTATCATCACTATTGATTGGCTCTAAAATTTGCAGCCATATCGCTTCAACATTTTCTCGTAGCTCAACAAATTGTTTATCAGATACATACGCATCTGATCCTAATAAATTAAGCTTATGGGTTTCATTACGCATTTCACAGTAAGCATGCTGGAGTAATTTTGCATCCTCAGCAGAAATGATGCCTTCTTGCGTCATTGATGAAAATATACGGATATTATCAGACCAACGAGTTACGTCAGGTTGCTCAGCAGCATTCGCTAACACAAGAAATTGGGCGAGAAATTCAATATCGGTGATCCCACCTTTATCTTGTTTTAAACCAAACATTCCCGCTTTTTTCTTACCTAAATGATCACGCATTTTATGGCGCATCTCGACAACGGCTTTGGCTAATTCATTTCGTTTGCGAGGAATTGATAATATCTGCTGGCGAACATCGGCAAAGGCATGCTGCAATTGTTGGTCACCATAAATCATGCGAGCACGAACAAGCGCCTGATGCTCCCATGTCCACGCCTCTTGCTGCTGATAATCAGCAAACGCGGTGACGGTACTGACCAATAACCCTGATGCACCAGATGGACGTAACCGCATATCAACCTCATATAACACGCCTGATGCGGTTCGAGTTGAAAATAGGTGAATGATCCGTTGCGCTAGACGTAAATAAAATTGACGGCCATCTATTTCTTTAAGGCCGTTGGTGTAAACATTATCAGGGCAATCATGCATAAAAACCAAATCAAGATCAGAGCCATAACCAAGCTCCCAACCACCAACTTTACCATAGCCCACAACACCAAACCCTTTCCCCTGTCGTTCAACTAAATGGCTCGGCTCACCATATTTCTGAGCGATTTGTAACCATGCTTGGTTCACTACAGCTGCAACAATCGCTTCAGCTAAATAAGTTAAGTGATCACTAACCTTCATCACAGGTAAAATACCAGCAATGTCAGCTGCTGCAATTTTCAACAACTGAACTTGCTTAAACTGTCGAATCGCCTCCATTTGCTGCTCCATATCTTCTTCTGGAATACGAGCAAGATATTCACGCAATTCGTCTTTATAACTGGTGAGCTCTGTCGGCTTATAAAGGTGCTGTGGATCGAGTAATTCATCTAATAAAAGTGGATATAACGCCAGCTGATCGGCAACCATTGGGCTTGCTGCACAAAGTCGAATCAATTGCTGTAAAGCGGCTGGGTGTTCAACCAATAGCTCAAGATAAGTGGTACGTGTTGCGATCCGAATGATCAGTTTGGTTAAACGCGGTAACAGTTGAGTCGCATCATCTCGCATCACAACCTGTGATAATACTTCGGGCATTAGGCGAGCTAACACTTCGCGCCCACGGGGGCCCAATGTACGTTTAGATAGCTCAGCTTTAAAACCAATTAAGTGCTCTGCTAACTCAATGGATGCTGGCTCATTTAATTCAGCAAGGATCGCGAGTAAGACTTCATAATTGAGCACCATTGCCCACATTTCATGGTATTGAGCATCAACACTTGCTTGATCATCTTGCTCCTCCACACCGATGATATCTTCAAAAATCAAGTGAATTGCAGACATATGAGATTCGACATCTTGCAGTAAAGCAGCCCAATCAGCATATCCCATTGCACACGCTAAACGCGCTTGATCAAGTGCTTTATCTGGTAACGTTTGGGTTTGTTTATCATCGATTGCTTGGAGTAAATTCTCTAAACGGCGCAAGAAACAATAGCCATCTTGTAACACAGCCACATCTTGTGATGGCAATAAACCTAATTCATTCATCGCTGATAAGGTGGGCAGTAATCCTCGTCCTCGCAGACTCGGTTCACGTCCACCACGGATCAACTGAAATGACTGCGCGATAAATTCAACCTCTCGGATCCCACCAGCGCCTAATTTAATATTATTGCTAAGTCCTCGACGTCTTACTTCACTGCTGATCATCGCTTTCATGCGACGCAAAGCTTGTACAGCACTGAAGTCGATATAACGACGAAAAACAAAGGGCCGTAGCATTTGACGTAATTCTTGATACTGGCTAAAGCTTTCTTTGCCCATCACGCGCGCTTTGATCATCGCATAACGTTCCCAATCACGTCCTTGCTCTTGGTAATAATCTTCAAGGGCAGCATAGCTCATCACTAATGGACCACTGTCGCCAAAAGGACGTAAACGCATATCAACGCGATAACAAAAACCATCATAAGTTTGTTGATCTAACGCTTTAATCAGCTTCTGTCCTAGACGGGTAAAGAACTGCGCATTGGCAAGACTTCGACGCCCACCTTGTGTTTCACCATTTTCTGGATAGGTAAAAATAAGATCGATATCAGAAGAAAAGTTTAGCTCTCCACCACCCAGTTTACCCATTCCTAATACCAACATAGGTTGAGCTTCACCGCTTGCGTTCATTGGTGTGCCCCAATCAGCACAACATTGATGATATAACCAATGGTAGGCTTCCATGATCAACGCTTCAGCAAGCTGCGATAAAGACTCTAAACTCTGCTTTAACGGGACAACATTAGTAAAGTCATGCCAAGCAATAAGGCACATTTGTCGACGACGAAATTGCCTTAACACATGCATTAATTGGTTTTCATCTTTCACATCATTTAACTGCTCAGATAAGCACTGGCGGTAATCAATCGATTCAAGATGCTGACGATGATGCAGTAGCCAAGTTAGCCATTCAGGATCTTGCACTAATGACGAAAAAATAAAATCACTTAAGCCTAAAACTGAACGCAGCTCTTCTCTATCTTGCCCTTGCCATTGCGCTAACGCTTCAGGGTGATGTTCGGCAAGTTTATGAATAGCAAGATCAGCGGCATCAGCCAGAGAAGTAAAACGAGAAATATTAGGAAAAAAAGCGCTATTTTCTACAGTCATGTGCTTTCCTTGAACAAGTAATCTGACAGAATTGTTTCTACATTAGCATAGAAAAACGCCCATCAAATGATGGGCGTTATAATTTTATACATTACAGGTTATCTCATTACATGAGGCGATGAGTTACACCTGAAATGCCTTAATTTTTGTTTCTAAATCATTAGCATGTTGGTGCATGGTATCTGACGTTTCAGCAAGCTCAGTCACCACTGTCACCGACGCTTCTACCAGCTCTCGTACATTGGTTAAATTCTGGTTCATCTCATCAGCAACCGTTGTTTGCTGCTCTGCTGCGGTGGCAATATGGAAATTCATATCATTAATTAGCTTTACTTGTGCAACAATTTTTTCTAATTCATCCCCAGCATTGGTCACCAAGTCAACCCCTTCAGCCGCCTCTTCAACACTTTGCTCCATCAAACCCACGGCTTGCTGGGCACTTTGTTGTAATTGACTGATCATCTCTTGAATTTCAACCGTTGCAGTTTGTGTCCGTTGCGCCAAATTACGTACTTCATCGGCAACAACAGCAAAACCGCGTCCAGCATCGCCTGCGCGTGCAGCTTCAATCGCAGCGTTCAATGCCAGTAGATTGGTTTGCTCTGAAATACTTTGGATTGTCACAATAACTGTGCTGATCTTCTCAACGCGCGCTTCGACCTGATTAACCGCATCAGCAGATTGACGAATATCGCCAGAAAGCTGATTAATTGTGCTCATTGTTTTGCCTACAAACTCTTGTCCTTGCGCTGCTTGCTCTGATGTTCCCACTGTGGCATCAGAAGCTTGCCTTGCATGTTCAGCGACGGTTTGTACCGTAGAGGTCATTTCTGACATCGCAGAAGCTAATTGATCAATCTCTGCAAACTCTTCTTGTGCCGACGCTTTCGTCTCTACCATACTAATTGACATAATATCGGACAGGCTCGAAAGCTCACTCGCCACTGTACGTTGAGCTTGCAATACTTCCTGTAACTGAAAACGTGCGGTTTCTAGTTCACGTGCTAAATCACCAAATTCATCACGGCAATCCATCTCAATCGGCTCAATTAAATTACGTTGTGCCAAATTTTTAATACTTAGTTTTAAGTAATTAATTTGACGTAGCATTATCCTTGAACCACCCAGTAGTAGCACCATAAAGGCAAGGATCATAACCCCTGTTTGCCATGCAATTTGCCATAAGTATTGATGGTAATAGTTATTAGCAACTTGGCTTGACTGAGAGCCCACGACCACTAAATCACGCTGGGGGAGTAATTCTGCATATTCATAACGCCCTTGATCTAACGTTAGTGGAGAAGAGATCGTTAATTGAGAGAGTAAAGCTGACAAGGGTTGATTTTCTGACGTTGTTGCACTGAGTTGATCCAGTTGCGTTACAGATGGATGCCCAACAACCTTGCCACTTTTACGATCAATGATATAAACATACGCGTCTTGAGCAGAAACTTGGTTAAAAAAGGATTTTGCTATATCGACACCTGATTTATCATTACCTTTCAATAAATTAGAATATGAAACCGCTTGTTCTTTGGCACGATCTTTTTGGATTTGTGAGACTGCAGAATAAAATGTTTGGGCATCCCATAACTGCTTTCCAAGTAGCAGTACCGTACTAAATACCATTAATAGGATCAATTTGGGCACAAGACGGATATTTGTTAGTCCTTTTTCCCATGATGAAAAGTGCATCGTTGCCATTTGGATCCTCCTTATTGCCCTTCAATTTTCAAGTCAAATAAATGAAGATGAAGCACAATAACTATCAATGAATTTTGCTATCGTCTTTCTTAATAGCAATATATCGACAATAACCACAAAGACCTTAGTGATGAAAGTAATTGATGACGTAAAGTATGAGCTACATCCCATGAGTTTGATGGCATTGGTTCTCTCTATCACCTCGCTTATCATTGTGACCAGCACACTTTTTCTCAATAAACACAGTCCAACGTTTCGTATTTTTATTGCCATAGACACTTTTATCTGCCTGATTTTCTGGTGCCAACTGCTGATAGATTTATTTAGAAGTGAAAGTAAAGCTGCCTACCTAAAGCACCACTGGCCTGATTTTATCGCCAGTATTCCCGCTATCGAACCGTTACGTTTTATGCGTATTTTACAAGTTCTGCGCGTTATTCGCTTATTACGTTCGAGTAAACACATTTACTTTCAGCTACAAAACAATCGCCGAGAAACCACTTTGGCTTCGATCTTCTTATTATTGACGGTCCTTATCACTATTGGCGCAAGTTCTATCTTATTTGTAGAAGGCAATGTCCCTGAAGCGAACATTCATACTGCAGGGGATGCACTATGGTGGGTATTTGTCACTATCTCAACCGTGGGTTATGGCGATTATTATCCGGTTACAACATTAGGTCGAATCATTGCTGTCGGGATCATCATCTGTGGTGTGGGTTTATTTGGTATGGTGGCTGGTTTGATAAGCTCAATCATTTCAGATCCACAACATGAAAAAGACTTACTCGAAAAAGCACATCGAAAAGAATGGCGAGAAATGCTAGCCAATCAACAAGTCTTACTGGCTAAATTAGATCGCTTGGAAACAAAACTTGATCAACTATCACAAGAGAAAAGCACCAATACACCAAGCCAGCATTAAGAAAACAAAAATATATCGCTATAAAAAAGCCTTGCTTGAGCAAGGCTTTTATTTTCTCTATAGCACTTAAGGCCAATATGGCGCGAGTTCAATACTCATCTTACGTGTTTGATCCATTGCATGGATCAATGATTCATTTTGACGCTGCAACCATTTCTCAATTTGTACAAAGTCATCACCTTCAAATAACGGCAATAACTGACGTATTGGCTCTAAGGCATAAAGGTCGTCAATGCCTTGCAATAAATCAAACCATGGCATACGGAAAGATTGACGTAATTCAGGATCGTAAAGCGCAGCAAAAGATAAACCACACATTAAATTCCGTTGCAAACGTGGTTTCTGATCAATGTAATCAGAACGGGTTAATTGGCGCTCAGCAGGAAAAGCATCCATTAGCTCACGCCATGAACGAGATAAGATATTATCGGCAAAAGGTTTAATCGCACCAGCAAGTTTTGCGCGTGATTTATCATCTAAAAACGGCTGCCAACCACGGCTTAATATCCAACGACTTAAATCAAGCAATAAACCGCAATAACGTGCAGAGTTCATCAAACGCAGCATATCTTCGCTATCGGGTAGCTGTTCATAGCGCGTATCTAACTGCTGTTGTAGTGATTTTCGGACATTTAACTTACGCAACACATAAGATTTATCGTCCGTTAGCGCTTGAATACTATTGGCATCCTCTAACCACGCTAACTCACCTTCTAACCATTGTAATTCTTGGCGTAACAAAGCACTGGCACGACGCGGGATAATACCGCCGAACGTTGCAAAGGTTTGGCGCAATAAGCTTAATGATTGGGAGATTTGAACTAACGCTTGCTGATCTTGCGATTCAGTATAAATTTGTTCGTGGTATAACCAATGCTCTAATGCGTGCTCTAACGTTTTAATAAACGTCGATTCAACCGTATCTTGCTCAGTCGTTGCCACCAGCGTTAAAGGCTTTGGTGTATCACCTTGATAATCTGCTGCTAAGCGGTAGCCACGAGCCGCTTTACTCAAATTACCTAATCGCATACCACCATCCGCACAAAGTGCACGGGCAAGCGTAAATAAAGCATCAGTTTGACCCGATTTAAGCTCTAACTCAACTTCACAAATTGGCGATGATTTACCATTAGTATGGACATCACCATGATCATAGGCCAATTCAATCTGGCTTCCATCCGGCATGGCGACTAACCATTGCTGACGGGTGAAATCGGTTGAGAATAAAGGTTTAATTTGCTGTTGAGCGAGATCAACATCAAAACCTTCTGGCCACGCATCCGCTGGATGTAAAGCCAAAATGGGCGCATCACCATCAATTTCTACATTATATTCAGGACGCTGGTGTAAACCCGCAACGACCCGACCTGCAGTTTTTAATGTTTGTACATAAACATCGTCAAAACGACGTATCCGAAGGCCAATATCATGCTGACGCAATAATTGGTCTGGCGTATCAAAGTAAATATTGCCTAATTCTCGACTGCTCTGCTGCAGAATTTTCGCTTCAGTTATTTTGTTCAATAATTGACTAGAAAATTCTGGTGAGACGATAAACTTCAGTTCTATCTCGGTTTCCATAGTTATACCTATAAACAGTGGCAATCCAAGGATATTTGCTTCTGCGCTTAAGGGCAAGTCAGAAATATCGATAAAACCTTGATCAAAATTAGTTCCACTATACTCATATATACGTTAACATGCGCGCTTCAATGACCATCGCTCAAGATTTAGCCTTTTTCGGGCGCTCTCTAGGTTGATCGGCTATGCCAGTAAATACAATTATGGGGCTCTTTGCAAAATCCCCAATCAAACCACTGCAACGTCACGTTATTCGCGTAACTGAATGTTGTAACTTGCTTATCCCATTCTTTGAAGCATGTAATGCTGGAGACTGGGAAAAGGCGGCTGCTTTACGCGAACAGATCTCGCAACTTGAAAAAGATGCGGATGTGCTTAAGCGTGAGATCCGTCTGAAGCTTCCTCGTGGTCTTTTCATGCCAGTAGATCGTACTGATATGTTAGGACTGTTAACCCAGCAGGATAAACTCGCTAACCTCTCTAAAGATATCGCAGGTCGTGTCTTAGGTCGTAAGCTACAAATTCCTGCGATCATGTACCCAGACTTTGTCGCTTACGTTCAACGATGTTTAGACGCTGCTGATCAAGCACGCCGTGTAATTAACGAATTGGATGAGCTTCTTGAGACTGGTTTCAAAGGCAGAGAAGTGACGCTTGTTGCCGAAATGATTAATCAGCTAGATGTTATCGAAGATGATACTGATTCTATGCAGATTGTTCTACGTCAACAATTAATGTCCATCGAAGACCAACACAGCCCGGTGGATGTCATGTTCCTGTATAAGATTCTCGAGTGGGTAGGCGCAATTGCTGATCAAGCACAGCGTGTAGGCTCGCGTTTAGAGATTATGCTTTCGCGTTCTTAATAACGAGAATTAACAAAACAAGGTTTTACAATGGAAATCCTGGCTAACTACGGCACTCTAATTATTGGAGTGGCAGCTATTTTTGGTCTTTTAATGGCGATTGGTATTGGTGCAAATGATGTTGCCAATGCCATGGGTACTTCAGTAGGCTCAAAGGCGCTAACTGTAAAGCAAGCAATCATCATTGCGATGATTTTTGAGTTCGCAGGTGCTTATCTTGCTGGTGGTGAAGTAACAGATACAATCCGTAAAGGTGTTATCGATACCTCACTCTATGCAGCCCAACCTGAAGTACTGGTATACGGCATGATGTCAGCGTTACTTGCTGCTGGTACATGGCTACTGCTCGCTTCTTATATGGGCTGGCCAGTATCAACAACTCACTCAATTATCGGTGCAATTATCGGTTTTGCGTGTGTGTCTGTTGGTACTAATGCAGTGGATTGGCATTCAATCCAAGGTATTGTTGGTAGCTGGTTAATTACCCCTCTTATTGCAGGTATTTTTGCTTACCTAATATTTATCAGCGCCCAAAAATTAATTTTTGACACTGATACTCCACTGAAAAATGCAAAGCGCTTTGTTCCTGTCTACATGTTTATTACTGCGATGGTCATTGCACTAGTAACAATTAAGAAAGGTCTAAAGCACGTTGGTTTGCATTTAACAACCAGTGAAGCTTGGGTTGCATCACTTGTTGTATCACTACTTGTGATGGTAGCAGGTTACTTATACATTCAGCGTAAATACACCGACGACGGCTCTTCTGTTGATAGTAATGGCTATGCCGGTGTTGAAAGTGTATTTAGCGTACTAATGGTAGTAACCGCTTGTGCAATGGCATTTGCTCACGGCTCTAATGACGTAGCTAATGCGATTGGTCCTTTGTCTGCTGTAGTTTCTACGGTTGAGCATGCTGGCCAAATTGCAAATAAAAGTGAAATTGCATGGTGGATCCTTCCACTAGGTGGTATCGGTATTGTTATCGGCCTCGCAACTCTAGGTCATAAAGTAATGGCTACCGTAGGCACAGGTATCACAGAACTAACCCCAAGCCGTGGTTTTGCTGCGCAGCTTGCAACAGCATCGACTGTTGTACTGGCATCAGGTACAGGTTTACCTATCTCAACGACACAAACACTTGTTGGTGCCGTTTTAGGTGTGGGTTTTGCTCGTGGTATTGCAGCATTGAATCTTGGTGTTGTTCGTAACATCGTTGCATCATGGGTAGTTACTCTGCCAGCGGGTGCACTACTTGCTGTCATTTTCTTCTACATTATGCAAGCCATATTTAGTTAAATAGTGGCACAGGTTCAAAAGAGGGAGGCTTAGCCTCCCTCTTTTCTTGCACCTTCCTGCCAAAATTCTTACTATCAACGACCTTAACAAAATCAAGACTCCCCAAGGATCAGATTGTGAAGCACCTCATTAGTCTTTGTTTACTTATTTGTGCGGCAATTGCGCCTATTGCAAATGCGGCACAAGTTCGTTATATCTCCGACAACCTATTTACCTATATGCATTCAGGCCCCGGCACACAATACCGTATAATTGGTAGCGTTGATGCAGGTACTAAAGTTACCCTACTAAGCTCTAATAAAGCGGCAGGCTTTACCCAAATAACCGATGACCGTGGTCGTAGTGGTTGGGTCGATTCAAAATTTGTTTCAACCGAAATTGGCCTAAAAGAGCGTGTTCCTGCGCTACAAACTGAATTAACAGAAGTTAAGGCTAAACTTGCTGAAGCACTTACTTCAAGCGATAGTCAAAACGCTGGGCTTAAAAACACACTAGCTCAACGTAATACACAGATTAATGATTTAGAAACACGCAATAATAAACTGCAAAGCGAGTTGTCTTCATCTCAAGATCAAATCCGTGAACTTCGCGCAAAAATTGATACTCAAAAAGACGACCTATTAATGAAGTGGTTCACTTATGGTGGTCTTGTTGCAGGTGCAGGCTTATTATTTGGTCTTGTGCTACCTCACCTTATCCCACGCCGTCGTAAACGTAATAACGGTTGGGCATAATGACCAAAGAGGCAGAGGTCTCGACATCTGGATCAAAAAAGGCAGCTAAGCTGCCTTTTTTATTATCTCTTGTTAGCGTGCATTTACCACTCTGATAATGCTGGCATACTGATTTCGTAACCATCAAATTTTAATACCACATCACGTGACTCGATACGGGCTAATTTGACGCCTGGCGCAATACTGTCCCCTTCATGAAATTCCTTACCATTGACCTTAACCCAACGTTTAGCAGGGGCTGACGAATAGATATGCTGCTCAAAGTTCATTTTAGGTAATTGGTTTTGAATCGATGCTGGTAGCAAGCCAATAGGGATCACTTTACTTTGTGATTGTTTAGGCGCTTTAACTGAAGGTTGAGCATCAACTTTATCCCCACTGCGATCCAGTTCATTGTCTTGATAACTTTCGCCATCTGTTGCCACAATCGCGGATTTAAGCTGAGCGGCTAACTTAGGTGATAATCCAGAAAGATCTAAATTATCTAGTTGATAGGGATCTTGATCTTCAGATTGTTTTGCAACAGGTTTAGATACCGCAGCATAACTGTCTGCAGAAGCATTAGCTAAATAAGATTGAGTCGGCGTTGCGACTTCATAATCTTGATAAGCAGGCGCGGCTGAATACAGGCTATCACCAACAGGAAGAGGCTCTGTCACCAATTGAGGATAATCCAGAAAAACAACGTCTTTGGTTGGTGATAATACAGTAGCCTGACGGCTCTCTGCTGGCGCTTGCAATACTCGCTGATCATATGTTGATGTCGAGGGTTGCGATTGAGGTACTTGCTTTAACGGTGCACTCAGCGCTGTTGTTTGAACCTGCTCATATTTGGCTTGCTGATAAAACTTATATCCAACAATTGAAGCGGCAGGAAGTAATGCAATAACAAGTGGCCATGCCCATGATGTTGGCATTTTCTGAGCTTTAACACTTCGCATTGGATGCACAACTTTAACGGTTCCTTGACCCGCTTCTCGTTCAGACTGATCCGTATTTTTATTATCTGATTGTTTTAAACTATCTAGCAATTGAGACATTAGCTGTGCTCCGGCTGTAACGTTGGTCCAGGTAGGTTCATCGCAGAATCCAGCACCATAAGTGTCATTGGCCCTGCTATCCCATCAGCCGCTAAATCTTGTGAACGTTGGAAACGACGCAATTTATCTAATATTGATTGATCAAAATAGCCTTTTCTTGGCGACTCTTCACCAAGAAAATCATTCAATTGTTGGTCAAGCCACGCAACGCGTGGACCATTCTGTCCAAAACGAATACTGGTTTTATCACCTAATGGTGGACGCCACAATAAACTAAATTGTCCATCCCAACGTGATTCAAACCATTTTGGTGTCACCGAAATTCGCTCTTTCCCTAAGAGTAATTCAATACGATCATCGGTGATCGCGTATAACACCGCGTAAAAAGGCTTCTGCGCGCCATCTTTTAAAGTTACGATCACGGGACGGTTAATTAAGCCTAATTTTGCTAATGTCGCTTTACCACTAAAACACGCCAAGCTGATCCGCGAACTGGTAGCACATGTTGCTTGATTTAATGCGGTATCAAAGCCCCATAAACGATATAACGTTTGCATCGAAGTTCGCTCTTTACGACTCGCATCAATCAGTTTCGCTAACCTTTCTTGGGTATTTTCTGGGTGATTTAAGGCTGTTGTTATTTTCTGATTATTTAACTCACTCGATGTCTCAATGGCAGACAAATTTACCGCAGCGTATGACGAATGGTTCGGTGCTATCGGTGATGCAACTGGCGCGACAGGTAATGGCCAATAATGCCATACCCCCATCACTAATGTTGAACATAATGACATAGCAACTCCCCATGGGAGCCATGATGCCGCCGTTTTAGCCCCTTTTAAGCGCGCTTTTGACTGAACAGGGACTTGCCAACTTAAAATATCTTCACACGCTTGAACCGCCATTGTTTTAGTCACTTGATGCGTGCCGGCTTGACAAGCCAATTGCATCGACTTATCACACACAAGATTAATTAAGCGCGGAATACCTTGAGTTGCTTTCGCAATATATTTGATGCTACTTGCGTCAAATACAGGGTATAAACAATCGACAGCAGTTAAACGGTAGTGAATATACTCACTCACTTCAGTTTCGGTTAAGGGCAACAGGTGATAACGAGAAGTTATACGTTGAGCAAGCTGACGTAAACGCTCTTGTTGCAATAATTGCTGTAATTCAGGCTGACCAATTAACACGACCTTAAGCAATTTTCTGCTGTCCGTTTCTAAATTGGTCAATAAGCGTAATTGTTCTAATACATCAGGCATAAGGTGCTGTGCTTCATCCACCAGCAGCAATGTTTGTCGACCTTCAGCATGATTCGCAATTAAGTGGCGATAAATGATATCTGTTAACTGTTTAAAGCTCGCGTCAGATTGATAATGTAAACCTAACTCATCACAAATCGCAGCTAATAAATCATGAGCAGATAACGCTGGATTTAAAATAACAGCAACTTGTGTTTGGTGTGACAACCGGGAAATCATCGCACGTAGTACGGTGGTTTTACCGGTACCCACCTCTCCCGTTAATAAACCAAAACCACCACCATCGGTTAATCCTGACAACATATGTGTCAATGCTTCTCGATGTCGTTCACTGAGATATAAAAAACGTGCGCTAGGGACGATAGAAAAAGGCGCTTCAGTGATCCCGAAAAAGTCTTGATACATAGAAATACTCTAGTGCTTAAAATAAGTGATAACCGTTTAACGAGGTTAAATGCTCTTTTGTTCTAAAATACCCGTCAACATTGCGGTATTTATTATCATGGGTATTGATTGGGTTATTGTATACTGCCAAGCAGTAGCGCATAGACCAAGTTCACACTGAATACAGTATTATGGTCAGTTTTTAACTAAAATCGGTAGAGATTCATCTCATTAGTTTCAGATATAAGGAGCTTTCATTGCAAACCTATCTTGTTGGTGGTGCAGTTCGTGACACCTTATTAAACCTTACGGTAACAGATAAAGACTGGGTGGTGGTTGGCACAACACCTGAAGCAATGCTAGCTGCAGGATTTGAACAAATAGGCAGTGACTTTCCTGTTTTTCTTCACCCAAAAACGAAACAGGAACATGCTCTAGCTCGAACTGAGCGAAAATCCGGGCATGGTTATACTGGCTTTACTTGTTATTCTGCACCTGATGTAACGCTTGAACAAGATTTACAGCGCCGTGATCTTACCATCAATGCGATGGCCCAATCACCAACGGGTGAGTTAATTGATCCTTACCATGGACAACAAGATCTTCACGATAAAATTTTACGTCACGTCTCCCCTGCATTTAGTGAAGATCCTTTGCGTGTCTTACGTGTCGCGCGTTTTGCCGCACGTTTTGCCCATTTAGGTTTTACTGTCGCGCCTGAAACTATCGCGTTAATGCAAGAGATGGTGATCAGTGGTGAATTAGAAAGCCTCACACCTGAGCGGGTATGGAAAGAGTGGGAAAAATCACTCTCTAGTGATGACCCACAAGTATTTCTTACGGTACTGCGCCAATGTGGTGCGTTATCAGTTGTCATGCCTGAAATTGATGCACTGTTTGGGGTACCACAACCTGAAAAGTGGCATCCTGAAATTGATTGCGGTATCCATACTTTATTAGTGGCTAAAAAAGCCGCTGAGTTAACGACCGATAAAACCATTCGTTTTGCCGCACAGGTACATGATTTGGGGAAAGCCTTATCCCCAAAGGAGGATCTACCTCATCACAAGACACACTGTCGAGATGGTATTAAACCTATCAAAGCACTGTGCCAACGTTTACGTATACCGAATGACTATCGCGATCTGGCATTATTGGTCTGTGAACAGCACACCAAAATCCATTATGCCGAAGAAATGCGTGCTGATACCTTTATTAAAATCTTTGATCAAATTGACGCATGGCGAAAACCCGACCGTGTTGCTCAACTAGCAACGTGCTGCCGTGCTGATGCTCGTGGACGCACCCACTTTGAGCAAACACCGTACCAACAAGCTGATATTTTCCAAACTGTATTTGCTATAGCACAACAAGTGGATGTAAAAGCAATTGTTGCAGCAGGGTTTAAAGGCGCAGAGATCAGAGAGCAATTAGCGGCAAAACGTATAGAGGCAGTTGCTCTACATTTAACAGCGACACGCCAAAGTAGCTAAGTATTAGCTTTAAAATAAAAGACACAAAAAAGCCGACTTAATGTCGGCTTTTTTGATCGTAAATAGCGCGTTAAAATTACTTGGACATCAAGAATAAGAACAAACCAATACCCAAAATTAAGCGGTAGATAACAAACGGTGTCATTCCCAAACGCGTTACTAATTTCAAGAACACATGAATACACGCATAAGCACTGATAAACGAAACAGCAATACCAATGCTTAGATTACCGAAATCAATTGGATCTGTGCCCGTCACCAATTTTAAACCAAGGTAACTACCAGCAAGCAGAATAATCGGGATCGACATTAAAAATGAAAAACGCGCTGCAGCCTCACGCGTAAAGCCAAGATACAGTGCAGCTGTCATCGTCGCGCCAGAGCGAGAAGTTCCAGGGATAATAGCCGCCGCCTGCGCTAGACCAATAAACAACGCACTCTTCCAATTCGCTTGATACTCGTTATCGGTTTGCTTGGCGCGTTTATCAACCCACCATAGCAACAAACCAAAGATAATCGTGGTGCACGCAATCACCCATGCTGAACGCAAGTACATTTCGATAAAGTCTTTCATCACCAAACCGAAGATACAGGCGGGGATTGTCGCTATCACAATCATCCATGCTAATTTCGATTCAGCGCTATGTTCACGTTTAAAAATGGAGTTAATCCAAGCGGTTAATAACGAAACCACCTCTTTTCGAAAATACAGAATAACCGCCATCAACGTACCAACATGTACAGCGACATCAAACGCTAAGCCTTGATCAGGCCAACCTAAGATCTCAGACGGTAAGATTAAATGGGCGGAGCTAGAGACGGGTAAAAACTCTGTCAGTCCTTGAATAAGGGCTAACATAAATGCTTCTAAATGACTCATTAATTGTCCTTAATTAAACACAGCATAAAAAGTAAGTAGTGACTAACTTTTTACTAAATGACTCATTCAACAGGCCATAATATTTGCTGTTGAGAAAAATTTTGCCAAAGTTGCGCCAATGTTTGAGTCTCTTGTGGTATCACTAAGTCTGGATTTAACTCACTGAGAGGCCACAAAACAAAAGCAAAACGGTAAATATCAGAACGTGGTAACGACGGTAAAGCATCACTTACAGCATCGCCATACAACAACAAATCAAGGTCGATAGTACGACTTTGATTTTTAACCGCATGTGCCGGACGCCCTAATTGGCATTCAATTTCTTTAAGTTGAGATTGTAATGCAGATAACGATAACGATGTCTGTATTTCAATCACTGCATTAAAAAAATTATCACCATCAAACCCCACAGGCTCAGCTTCAAAAATGCGAGACATTCGCCAGTTACTTGCCAGTGTCTTTACCGCATCTAAGCCAGCTTTTAAATGATATTCACGTTCAATATTACTACCAATACTGATATACGCGGTGATCACTTACTACCTCGCTCTATTTGCACTCCAACGCCACGCGCATTCACCACAGCACCAGGTTTAGTCACTCGCACTTTGATCCAAGGCACATTAAAATCTGTCATGATTAAATTTGCCACATCTTCAGCTACACGCTCAACTAACAGAAATCGTCCCTGTTCAATCAAATTCGTAACAGCGGTACTTACCGTAGAATAATCCAATGCATAAGTAACATCATCACTGTTAGCAGCAGGTCGATTATCATGCGCCATTTCCAAATCAAGCACTAATTTTTGCTTAATTTCCTGCTCCCAGTCATATACCCCAATAGTGGCAATAACTTCTAATTTTTCGATAAATACCGTATCCATGCTCAATCGCTAATTTTGTTAGAGGTCGGATACCCAATGTCAGCAAAAGCGCGTATTATCAGGTAATATTCGTTAACATGAGTGTTGTTAGTAATGATGCAACATTATCACTGTTAACTTGGCTGGAACTATACCACAGCCATGAACGAGTCAAAATTACTGTTCCGTAATATTGACGCAGATAAGATCCAGTTAACATTTCAATTCCTGTTGAACTGGCACTTACCTTAGCTATTCGGAAAAATGCATGACACCACTAGCGCTACTGATGATCATTGCCGCCTACTTACTTGGGTCTATTTCTAGCGCCGTATTAATTTCGCGGTTGTATCGACTTCCCGATCCTCGAAAAAGTGGTTCCGGTAATCCAGGTGCTACTAATGTGCTTCGTTTAGGTGGAAAGAGTGCAGCAGCACTAGTCTTGGTATCTGATATTTTGAAAGGTATGTTGCCAGTATGGCTAAGCTACTTTTTAGGTATTAATCCATTTTTACTCGGTATCATTGGAATTGCTGCCTGTTTAGGCCACATTTATCCACTATTTTTTCATTTCCAGGGCGGAAAAGGAGTTGCAACAGCCCTTGGAGCATTAGCGCCTATTGGATGGGATTTAAGCGGCATGCTGATTACAACATGGGTACTCACACTGGTTGTAACCGGCTACTCTTCACTCGCATCACTTATCACAGCCCTTGCTGCACCAATGCTCACTTGGTTGGTAAAACCTGAATACACCATGCCTGTTTCCATGCTGTCTTGCTTAATTATTTTGCGGCACCACGAAAATATTCGTCGCCTACTTGATGGACAAGAAACCAAGATTTGGGATAAGTTTTCCAAGAAAAACAAAGACGCTTAAACAAAAAAAGCGAAGCTCTTTGCTTCGCTTTTCTATTGCTATACCCATTTTTTATTAGTCAGCAATCGGTTTAAGTTGATCAATCGGCCAGCGTGGAAAGGCTTTAACACCTAAATCCATCGTTTCTTTGTTTTTCAGACGTTGCATGCCTGCATAAGCGATCATTGCACCATTATCTGTACAAAATTCTGTACGAGGATAGAACACTTCCCCTTTTAGGTTCTTCATCATGCTTTCAAGCTCTTGACGTAAGTACTTATTTGCACTGACGCCGCCAGCAATCACTAAGCGCTTTAAACCTGTTTGTTTTAGTGCACGTTTACATTTAATGGCTAAGGTATCGACTACCGCCTCTTGGAATGCAAACGCGATATCAGCTCGGGTTTGTTCATCATCGTCGTTAGCACGAATGGTATTCGCCGCAAATGTTTTTAAACCAGAAAAGCTAAAATCAAGACCGGGACGATCTGTCATTGGACGAGGGAATTTAAAACGCCCTTTAGTACCTTTTTCTGCCATTTTAGACAGTAATGGGCCACCTGGGTAATCAAGCCCCATCATCTTCGCTGTTTTATCAAAAGCCTCACCAGCCGCGTCATCAATCGACTCGCCTAGGATTTGGTATTCACCAATGCCTTTAACTTCAACCATCATGGTATGACCACCAGACACCAGCAAGGCAACGAATGGGAATTCAGGTGCATTATCTTCTAACATTGGCGCGAGAAGATGCCCTTCCATATGGTGCACCGCAACAGCAGGTAAATCCCACGCATACGCTAGGCTGCGTCCAATGGTTGCACCCACTAATAATGCACCAACAAGACCCGGGCCTGCGGTATAAGCAACACCATCAAGATCGTCATGAGTCAGTCCGGCAGAAGCAAGCGCAGCCTTAATCAATGGAATCGTTTTCTTAACGTGATCACGCGATGCCAACTCAGGCACAACACCACCGTAATCCGCATGTAGCTTTACTTGACTGTAAAGTTCATGTGCCAAGAGACCTTTTTCATCATCGAAAATCGCAATACCTGTTTCATCACAGGAAGTCTCGATGCCCAGTATACGCATAACAACCTCTATACTATTAGGGGGTTTAAATGAAAAATCGGTATAGTTTCAATAACAACCGATAACTCAAATAGGGTTAGGGAGTACTAATTAAGGGGCATGTTACCGTTGTTGACATAAATTAACCAGTTCATAGACGTAGAATGCTTTACAAATGCCCCCAGATCAGATTAGAATTTCGCACCATTTTTAATCAGCTGACACTTTGAACGTCAGCTTTAAATAGAATCACTCTGAGGTGAGTATTACATGCCAGTAATCAAAGTACGTGAAAACGAACCGTTTGACGTAGCACTACGTCGTTTTAAGCGCTCTTGCGAAAAAGCAGGTATCCTTTCTGAAGTTCGTCGTCGTGAGCACTTCGAAAAGCCAACAACTGTACGTAAGCGCGCTAAAGCAGCGGCAGTTAAGCGTCACCTGAAGAAATTGGCTCGCGAAAACGCGCGTCGCGTTCGTCTGTACTAATCTTTAGATTTTAATACAGAAGGATCGCGTAATGACTCTAATTGAACGTCTTAAAGACGAACAAAAAGCGGCGATGAAGGCGAAGGATAAACCTCGTCTTGGCGCTATCCGTTTAGTTCTTGCAGCAATTAAACAACGTGAAGTTGACGAAAAGATCACTCTTAACGACGACGACGTGTTGGTTGTATTAACAAAAATGGTTAAGCAACGTCGTGACTCTGTAGCTCAATATGAAGCTGCAGGCCGTCAAGACTTAGCTGATGTCGAGCATGCTGAAATCAGTGTTCTAGCCGAGTTTATGCCTCAACCACTAACTGAAGAGGAAATCTCTGCGTTAATGGATGAAGCTATTGCTGCGACTGGCGCTGCCACTATGCAAGACATGGGCAAAGTGATGGGCGTACTGAAACCGCAAATTCAGGGTCGTGCCGATATGGGGATTGTTAGCAAGTTAGTGAAAACTAAACTAGGTTAATCACTCTCCTATTCAGCGACAAGCCGTGCTATCCTTTTGGGATGCACGGCTTGTTCGTATCTGATTGAGCGAGAACTCCACACACTCCAAAAACAATCTTCTTTCATTTCACTATCAGGTTATTTGCTTTCTTATGGCAGGAAAAATACCACGTTCATTCATTGATGATCTTATTTCTCGACATGACATTGTCGATGTCATTGATGCGCGGGTAAAACTCAAAAAACAAGGCAAAAACTTTGGTGCTTGTTGTCCTTTCCATAATGAAAAAACACCCTCTTTTTCTGTCAGCCAAGAAAAGCAGTTTTACCACTGTTTCGGTTGTGGTGTGCACGGTAATGTCCTTGATTTTGTCATGGAATTTGATCGCCTTGATTTTGTTGATGCGATTGAAGAATTAGCTTCACAGCTAGGTTTGGAAGTGCCACGTGAAAACGATGGCAATAACACCCAACGTGGTCCAAAAGCCGCTGACAAACGTAATTATTATGAATTGATGGGCCAAGTTTCACAGTTTTACCAATCTCAACTTCGTACCAAAGAAGGTGAAATTGCTATCGATTACCTCAAAGGTCGTGGCTTATCCGGTGAAATCGTAAAGAAATTCTCGATTGGGTTTATTCCTGATCAATGGGACATGGTACGTAGTCGTTTTGGCAGAGATAATGAATCGCAAAAAGCACTTGTCAACACAGGTATGCTGATCGAAAACGATAATGGTCGTCGTTATGATCGCTTCCGTGGCCGAGTGATGTTTCCGATCCATGATCGACGTGGACGAGTCATTGGTTTTGGCGGTCGTGTGTTAGGCGATGGCACCCCAAAATACCTCAATTCACCAGAAACCGATATTTTCCATAAAGGTCGTGAGTTATACGGCTTATATGAAGTGTTACAAACTCACCGTGAACCAAATAAAATCATGGTGGTTGAAGGCTATATGGATGTCGTCGCGTTAGCGCAATTTGGTGTTGATTACGCCGTAGCGTCACTCGGTACATCAACCACAGGCGATCATATTCAAAGTCTGTTTCGTCAAACTAGCACGGTTGTGTGTTGTTATGATGGCGACAGAGCAGGACGAGACGCTGCATGGCGAGCAATGGAGCAAGCGCTGCCGTATTTAACAGATGGTCGCCAACTTAAATTTATGTTCTTGCCTGACGGCGAAGATCCTGATTCATGTATTCGTGCTGAAGGCAAAGACGCCTTTGAACAACGTGTTGATGAAGCGATGCCATTATCAGAGTTTCTCTTCAACAGTTTAATGCGACAAGTCGATACCACCAGCCGCGAAGGGAAAGCGAAACTTAGCACCCTCGCCGTTCCCCTGATCGATAAGGTCCCTGGTGGCACGCTCAGGCTATACTTACGTGAACTGCTTGGCAAAAATTTAGGGCTGCCTGACGAAGCCCAGCTTCAGCAACTAATATCAATGCATGGCAAAACATCAAAACCTGTGGGCCAAGTACAAATCAAGCGAACACCAATGCGAGAAGTGATCGCATTATTGATTCAGCACCCTCATTTTGTCACTCACCTTGAGTTTGACATGGGTGCATTTGAAAATATTGAATTATCAGGCTTAAATTTATTGCTATCGATAGTTGATAAATGCCGAAGTAATCCCAATATTAGCACTGGACAGCTTTTAGAACACTGGCGCGGTACCAAGAATGAAGCCACAATGGCTCGTCTTGCTGCGTGGGTATTACCGTTGTCGAAAGATGAAGACAACAGCTTAGATGTATTTTTAGACGCAATGGACAAAATTATTGATCAGTGCGTCAAACAACAAATTGAACAGTTGCAGACTAAATCGAGAACTGTCGGCTTATCAGTCGAAGAAAAGCAGGAATTACAGTTACTATTACTGAATCGTCCTGTTTAATAAGTAGTCAACAATTAAGAAATTTGTTATAATTAACGGTTTGCAACTCTGCATACTAAATTATCACTCAGACCCGAAGTTGGATACCGTCTATGGAGCAAAATCCGCAGTCACAGCTAAAGTTACTTGTTGCGAAAGGCAAGGAACAAGGCTATCTGACCTACGCCGAAGTAAATGACCACCTACCAGAAGATATTGTTGATTCTGATCAGGTAGAAGACATTATTCAAATGATTAATGACATGGGTATTAAGGTAGTTGAAACTGCCCCTGATGCCGATGAACTCATGATGACTGAAGATAATGCCGACGAAGACGCCATTGAAGCAGCGGCGCAAGCATTATCAAGCGTAGAAAGCGAGATCGGCCGCACGACAGACCCTGTACGTATGTACATGCGTGAGATGGGTACGGTTGAACTACTTACTCGTGAAGGCGAAATTGATATCGCAAAACGCATTGAAGATGGTATTAACCAAGTTCAATGCTCTGTCGCTGAATACCCGTCTGCAATTGCTCACTTACTTGAGCAATTCGATAAAGTTGAAGCTGATGAGCTTCGCCTAACTGATATTATTTCAGGCTTTGTTGATCCTAACGAAGAAGCAACAGCTGCACCAACTGCAACGCACATTGGTTCAGAGCTAAGCGAAAGTGATCTTGAAGACGAAGATAAAGATCTTGAAGATGACGAAGACGCTGAAGATAGCGATGAAGAAGAAGATGACGGCAGCATCGATCCAGAGCTTGCTCGTGAAAAATTCTTAGAGCTACGCCAAGCCTACGATAAAATGGCGTTAGCAATTGAAACAAACGGTCGTCAAAATGCGACGACTGAAGTTGCAGTTGAAGAGTTATCTGAAGTATTCAAGCAGTTCCGTCTGATCCCTAAGCAGTTTGACCGTTTGGTTAGCTCACTACGTGATTCTATGGATAAAGTACGCACCAACGAGCGTCTTATCATGCGTATGTGTGTTGATAACAGCAAAATGCCGAAGAAAACTTTCGTTTCCTTATTTGCAGGTAACGAGTCAAGCCAAGATTGGATTGATGAAGCGCTAAATTCTGGCAAACCTTATGCTGAGCGCTTAAAAGCATACGAAGAAGATCTTCGTCGTTCTTCTCTTAAACTACGCATGCTAGAAGAAGAAACGGGTCTTTCTATCGAGCGTATTAAAGACATCAGCCGTCGTATGTCTATCGGTGAAGCAAAAGCGCGCCGTGCGAAAAAAGAGATGGTTGAAGCAAACTTACGTCTGGTTATTTCTATCGCGAAGAAGTACACCAACCGTGGTCTGCAGTTCTTGGATCTAATCCAAGAAGGTAACATTGGTTTGATGAAAGCCGTTGATAAATTTGAATACCGTCGTGGTTACAAATTCTCAACTTATGCGACATGGTGGATCCGTCAGGCAATCACACGTTCAATCGCAGATCAGGCACGTACCATTCGTATCCCTGTTCACATGATTGAAACCATCAACAAACTGAACCGTATCTCTCGTCAGATGCTTCAGGAGATGGGGCGTGAGCCATTACCAGAAGAATTGGCTGAACGCATGCAAATGCCGGAAGACAAGATCCGTAAGGTATTGAAGATTGCTAAAGAGCCAATCTCAATGGAAACCCCAATTGGTGATGATGAAGATTCACATTTAGGTGACTTCATTGAAGATACCACGCTTCAATTACCAATGGATGCAGCAACAGCAACCAATCTACGTGCAGCGACAAACGATGTACTTGCAGGCTTAACACCACGTGAAGCTAAAGTACTACGTATGCGTTTCGGTATTGATATGAATACTGACCACACGTTAGAAGAAGTGGGTAAACAGTTTGATGTAACGCGTGAGCGTATTCGTCAGATTGAAGCAAAAGCGTTACGTAAGTTACGCCACCCAAGCCGTTCTGATGTGCTACGCAGTTTCCTCGACGAGTAAACTTTAGCATTAAAAAAAGCGAGCCTAGCGCTCGCTTTTTTGTATCTAAAACAATGCATACAATCAAATAATAAAGTCACTTATTTGATTTATTCTGCAAATATTTCGAATAGAAGACTAACTGTTGAAAAAGCAAACAAAATCCTAGCCTTAATCGCTAGACAAGGGCAAATCCATCCCCTATAATTTGCCCATATTGGCCCCTTAGCTCAGTGGTTAGAGCAGGCGACTCATAATCGCTTGGTCCCCAGTTCAAGTCTGGGAGGGGCCACCAAACATAGAAAGGCAGAAAAGGTTAATCCTTCTCTGCCTTTTGTTTTATCTACAGTCTTTCAGATTCAGATCACAAAAGCCATTATTGTGATTTCATCAATTACTTTGATAATTATTCACCACAACAGAATATGTTACAGCCTAAAGACAATATTAAATAACCCTTCAAGTCTTGATAAATAACAATACTTTATTTTTATTTTTCAGCATAATCATCATCGTTACGTCACATAACAATGAGACGATTTTGACTCTTAACTCTAAGTGCAAATCATAAGAGTTCTGCTATAATGTTGCGCTCGTTAAACTCATATCCAATAAACTGTTTGATATTATTAATTAACGCAAGTATCAAGATCTAACCAACGATAAGTAACAATAAAAATTTGTACTGTCACTTTATCAAAGCGCCAACGTTTTTATAAAGTAATGTTTATCGAGTTTTTTATTACAACCATCGTAGTAACTATTCTCTCATTTAGGATGTAGTGACACAGCAATCAGATGAGAACATTGGTTCTATGATGATAATTTCCCCTTGGGTAAAAGTTCGTCTGGAGAGACCCTCAATGAAAAAGACCAAGATCGTATGTACGATTGGACCTAAAACTGAATCTGTAGAAATGCTTACTAAACTAGCTAACGCTGGTATGAACGTAATGCGTCTTAACTTCTCACACGGTGACTTCGAAGAGCACGGCCAACGTATTCGTAACCTACGCGAAGTAATGGCTAATACAGGCAAAGAGCTAGCAATCCTGTTAGATACTAAAGGCCCTGAAATCCGTACAATCAAACTAGAAGGCGGTCAAGACTTCTCTCTAGTAGCTGGTCAAGATTTTACATTTACAACTGACACTTCAGTTGTAGGTAACCAAAACTGCGTTGCAGTAACTTACCCAGGTTTTGCTAAAGACCTAACAAAAGGTAACACTATCCTAGTAGACGACGGTCTAATCGAAATGGAAGTGTTAGAAACAACTGATACTGAAGTTAAGTGTAAAGTACTTAACAACGGTGACTTAGGCGAAAACAAAGGTGTTAACCTACCTGGCGTTTCTGTAAAACTGCCTGCGCTTGCTGAAAAAGACAAAGCTGACCTTAAGTTCGGTTGTGAGCAAGGTGTTGATTTCGTTGCTGCATCTTTCATCCGTAAAGCTGAAGACGTACAAGAAATCCGTGCGCTTCTAACCGCTAACGGTGGCGAAAACATCCAAATCATTTCTAAGATCGAAAACCAAGAAGGTGTTGATAACTTCGACGCTATCCTTGATGCATCTGACGGTATCATGGTTGCTCGTGGTGACCTAGGTGTTGAGATCCCAGTAGAAGAAGTAATCTTCGCTCAGAAGATGATGATCGAGAAGTGTAACCGCGCACGTAAAGTTGTTATCACTGCAACTCAAATGCTTGATTCTATGATTAAGAACCCACGTCCAACTCGCGCAGAAGCGGGCGATGTTGCTAACGCAATCATGGATGGTACAGATGCAGTAATGCTTTCTGGTGAGTCAGCTAAGGGTAAATACCCAATTGAAGCTGTCACTATCATGGCGCAAATCTGTGCACGTACTGATTACGTTGTTAAGCCAGAGCTAGGTTCTCGTCTAGATAGCCCTCGTCTACGTATCACTGAAGCGGTATGTAAAGGTGCAGTAGATACAGCTGAGAAACTAAACGCTCCGCTAATTATCGTTGCTACTGAAGCTGGTAAGTCAGCTCGCTCTGTACGTAAGTACTTCCCAACAGCACGCATTCTTGCTGTAACAACAAATACTAAGACAGCAGCTCAGCTATGTCTTTCTAAAGGTGTTACACCTGTTGTTGTTGATTCAATTGAAAGCACTGATGCATTCTACCTACGCGGTAAAGAGCTAGCGCTTGAAACGGGTCTTGGTGCTAAAGGCGACATCGTTGTTATGGTTTCTGGTGCTCTAGTCGCTTCAGGTACTACAAACACAGCATCTGTACACGTACTTTAATTCGCACCTACAGATGTACAAAAAGGAGCTCTTGTGGCTCCTTTTTTATTTTATTCTCTTAACACCTTAAACATCCTCCCCCTTAAGGTGCCCCTTTTAATCTTAACAATAAATACGTGATAGCCCTTACTTTAGGGAATGCGACATCATTATGTTAGCCATCACTTATATGATACCCCTTCTATAAATGATCAAATAGCACCTAAAATGTTTAAGCAATAAACAAACCAATGTATACTTTAGTCTCAAATTGCTAATAAATTCATATATAACAAGACGATAAATTCTCAATAATAATAATAACGAGAATTTAAGAAGCTGAAGAGGATTGACGTGTCTAGCCCGACTTTAACGAATCAGGTTATGGAGATCATCCGACAAGATATCTTGCTCGGTAAACTGACTCCAGGCCAAAAGCTCGTTGTTGCTGATCTTAAAGAGCGATACAACGTAGGCGCATCTCCAATTAGAGAAGCCTTAGTACAATTATCATGGAAAAAGTACGTTAAATTTGCACCACAAAAAGGATGTTGGGTCGCCCCCGTTTCAATTGAAGAACTACAAGATCTTTTTAGTGCTAATAATGTTATCTCTCGAGAGCTACTAACACGTGCGATCACACAAGGTGATGAAGCTTGGGAACTCAATATCTTAACGACCTATCACAAACTCAGTCGCTTAGATCCAGCACTTGATGACACTGATTTATCAGAATGGGAGCAACGACATAGTGATTTTCATACTGCTATTTTAACCAGTACCAACTCTCCTGTAATGCTTGATATCTATAATGATATCTATGATCAAATAAAACGTTATCGTCATATTTGGGTGAGTAAAACACGACAAGCTGAAGATCGTTACAACGATCAAGGGGAACACGAAGCCTTAATGAAAGCAGTCCTTGATCGTGATATAGAGCTCGCACAGAAAATCATGCAGACCCACTTTGAAAGAGCGGTTGATGATATAAAAAACCACCTCTAACCTTTTCAATACTAAATAAAAAGCTCGTTAATACAATTAACGAGCTTTTTTGATTACCAGCCAAAGATCTCTTTATGGTGGGTGTTTAACAGTAATACAACTAACAAAAAGTAAATTGCACTCACTTTACAGCCTAAAATAACGAGAATAGCTGTGGTTAATCGGACCAAAAATTGCCGCAGCATCGCTTACCTCATATGGTATAAGCGCTTCCCTGCCTTCTGCTCCTTACTAAAGGTTAGTCGATATCTATGTATTAAAAAAACAAAAGCCGATTGCTTATTACGACAATCGGCTTTGTTAATAAGTGCGCTATACAATTACGCCTTTAATGCACGATCTCCTCGAGCCATGCCTACTACGCCACTTCGAGCGACTTCAATAATTTCTGTCGCTTCACCTACTGCCGCTAGAAATGCATCAAGTTTTTCACCTGTACCGATTAATTGAATCGTATAAATTTGGCTTGTCACATCAATAATCTGTCCACGGAAAATATCTGCAGTACGTTTAACTTCTGCTCGCGCAAAACCACTTGCTTTGACTTTGGTAAGCATTAATTCACGCTCAACATGCTCTGATTCAGTAATGTTACTGACTTTTAAAATATCAATCAGCTTATGAAGGTGTTTTTCAATTTGCTCATAAGCCGATTCATTTTTCACATTGGTCGTGATGTTCAAACGAGACAACGTTGGATCGTCAGTCGGCGCAACAGTAAGTGACTCGATATTGTAACCACGTTGAGAAAATAGCCCCACCACACGAGATAATGCACCCGGTTGGTTTTCAAGTAATACTGAAATAATTCTACGCATTATGTTCTCTCCGTCTTGCTTAACCACATCTCATTCATTGCACCACCACGGATAAGCATTGGGTAAACATGCTCTGTTTCATCAACACTGATATCAATAAAGACTAATTTATCTTTTAGTGCTAACGCTTTCTCTAGTTCACTTTCTAATTTATTAGGATCTGAAATTCGCACACCGACATGGCCATAAGCTTCAGCGATAGCCGCAAAATCAGGCACAGAGTCCATGTATGAATGAGAGTGGCGACCTTGATAGATCATATCTTGCCACTGTTTTACCATGCCTAGGAATCGGTTATTTAAGTTAATAATCTTAACTGGGATATCATATTGCAGCGCCGTAGATAGCTCTTGAATATTCATCTGAATACTGCCATCACCAGTTACACACACCACTTCTTCATCAGGCAAAGCAAACTTCACTCCCATCGCAGCAGGCAAACCAAAACCCATCGTGCCTAAACCACCAGAGTTAATCCAACGACGTGGCTTATCAAACGGGTAATAAAGCGCGGCAAACATTTGATGCTGACCAACATCAGAAGAGACATAAGCTTCGCCATTCGTTAAGCGGTGAAGCACTTCAATGACTTGCTGTGGTTTAATACGATCGCCATCAGTGTCATAACTTAAACATTCACGTTCACGCCACGATTCAATTGATTGCCACCATTGCACGATCTCTTGTTGATCATTTTTAACTTCATGCTCTTTCAATAATTTAAGCATGCTATTTAATACGGTATCCGCCGATCCCACGATAGGAATATCTGCTGATACGGTTTTAGATATTGATGAAGGATCAATATCTATGTGCATGATCGTTGCGTCAGGGCAGTACTTTTCTAAGTTGTTGGTCGTACGATCATCAAAACGCACCCCAATACCAAATATAAGATCTGCGTTATGCATTGCCATATTCGCTTCATAAGTGCCATGCATACCCAACATACCTAAACACTGTTTATGTGTACCAGGGAATGCCCCTAACCCCATCAGGGTATTTACAACAGGAATGTTTAATGACTCAGCAAGCTCAATCAATTGCTCGCTACACGATGACATGATGGCACCGCCACCGACATACAATACTGGCTTTTTCGCAGATAATAGCGCTTTAACACCACGTTTAATTTGTCCTTTATGACCTTGGGTCGTCGGATTATATGAACGTAAGGAAATAGATTCTGGATATTGATATGGATATGCTTCAGCAGGGTTTAACATATCTTTAGGGATATCAACCACAACAGGACCTGGACGGCCTGTAGATGCTATATAGAAGGCTTTTTTGATGATTTCAGGGATGTCTTCAGGTTTGGTTACAAGAAAGCTATGTTTAACGACTGGGCGTGAGATCCCAACCATGTCACATTCTTGGAATGCATCGTTACCAATTAAGCTACTCATTACCTGCCCTGATAACACAACCATAGGAATTGAATCCATATAAGCCGTTGCAATACCAGTAATAGCATTCGTTGCGCCAGGACCAGAGGTCACCAGTACAACACCTACATCACCCGTGGCACGCGCATAGCCGTCTGCCATATGAACTGCAGCTTGTTCATGACGAACAAGAACATGTTCAATATCGCTTTTCTCATGAAGGGCATCGTAGATATCAAGAACAGAGCCACCAGGGTAGCCGAATATATGCTTAACGCCTTGATCGATCATAGAACGTACGATCATATCAGCGCCGGACAACATCTCCATATTTTGTCTCCAGGTCGATGAAACATAGTTAGGGCTTATTTTTAGCCTAATAAACGCCATGAATAATTCATGCTATGTATACTGCGCAATGCCATAACAACACACAGTTACCTGCAACAACTTTAACGCTTTTGCAGCATTTGAATCTAGAGGAAAAGTCGACTTTGATTTTAAAATCTTAAAAATTGCTGTTTTATGACTTTTTACAGGTCAATAAAAACATCTAGGAACATTAATAACCACTGCATAGTTTTATTGCCAAATATGTTACTGGATAAAATAAAAAAGGAGCCATAACGGCTCCTTAATTTATTAAAAATAAAACATTACTTGTCTTTATGAGAGGCCTTTTTATGGCTTTCCTCATACATATGTTCAATTTCTTTGTGATAACGATCTTGAATCACTTTTCGACGAAGTTTTTGAGTCGGCGTTAACTCGCCTTTGTCCATCGAAAATGATTTAGGTAACAATGTAAATTTTTTCACTTGTTCAAAACGTGCTAAATCTTTTTGTAGCTCCACCACACGCTTTTCAATCAACTCGACAATTTGGCTATGTTTGATCAGCTCTAAACGGTCTTTGTATTTGATATTTAATTCGCGTGCATGTTCTTCAAGCGTTTCAAAACACGGAACAATCAAGGCTGATACAAACTTACGAGTATCAGCAATCACGGCTATCTGCTCAATAAAGTGATCTTTACCTATCGCACCTTCAATCACTTGCGGTGCAATATATTTACCACCAGACGTCTTCATTAACTCTTTAATACGATCTGTGATAAACAAGTTACCTTGATCATCAAGATAACCCGCATCACCGGTTTTCAAGAAGCCATCTTCAGTGAAATTTTTCGCGGTTTCTTCTGGCATATTGTAATAGCCACGCATAATCATTGGACCACGAACTAAAATTTCATTCTGCTCGCCAATTTTAACTTCAGCACCAGGCATTGGCATACCAATAGAATCAGGGTTATAACAGCTGTCATCCCAACAAGAAACCGTCGCTGTGGTTTCTGTCATGCCGTAACCTAACTTAACGTTAATTCCAATCGCATGAAAAAAGCGTCCAATGCCCGCATCTAATTTCGCACCACCACATGGCATAAATTTAATATTACCACCGAGTACTGCCTGTAGTTTAGATAGCACCACTTTCTCGGCTAACGCATAAGACTTCTTCAATAACCAAGATGGCTCACGACATTCTTGACGGGCAGCAGACATCTTAGCGCCCATGTTCACCGCCCAGGTAAATATCATTTTGCGGTGTAAGGGTGCGCGAGAGACTTTATCGTGAATACCTGAATAGATTTTTTCAAATACACGAGGAACCGCTGACATATAGTGCGGTTTCACCGTGATTAATGCTTCTTTTAATTTATTCGTATCTGATAGGTAGCAATTTACAACACCACGATGTAGTGCGTAAAACGTCCATGCGCGTTCAAAGACATGCGATAACGGTAAGAAGCATAATGACGTATCACCTTCATCTAATGCTAAACGTTGATCATGTGCTTCAATCTGAGAAGCAATATTTGCATAGTCTAACATGACCCCTTTCGGCGTACCGGTTGTACCCGAGGTATAAATCAGTGTGATCAGATCATCCATTTGTTTTTCAGCTAAACGAGTATCAAGTTCTAGCTGATACTCACCACTTGCTTGCTTAACAAACTCATTATAATGACACGCCAATGGATGTTCTGGGATCGTAACATCGTCAGACAATGCAACAATGCGTTCAAGCTGAGGACATTGCGCTGCAATTTCAACAGCCGCATCCATTTGAGCTTGCTCGCCAACAAAAAGTACTTTTACACTTGCGTCTTGAAGAATATAAGCCGCTTGCTGCGCTGTACTTGTTGGATAAATAGGAACGGTAATACAACGATTGTATAACGCGGCAAAATCAGCAACAGTCCAACGAGGCATATTGTTTGCGAATATGCCAACTTTATCTTGTACTTGTAAGCCTTGGCACAATAATGCTAAAGCCAGTTGCTGAATTTGCTCACCAAAACAATTCCAACTAATATCTTGCCACTCACCATCGACTTGATGACGTAATGCAGGCTTATCACCTAAGCGAGAAACTTGACTGCGAATGCGGTGAACAATATGAAAATCGTGTTGTGCCATAAGTACTCTATTTTTTTAGCTTACACTTGTAAGCTTATTCGAGATATGCAGTCTACAATTCAGCCTATAAAAAGCCAACCATAATGCACATAAAATTATATTTCCCAACGCTTACCCGCTACTCTACGCCTTGTGAATAAAGGCTATCAAACGACTTTTTAATCAAAAAGCAAAAGTGTAAGAATCTATAAATAACATGGTTGAAGAACGAAAAAATCAACCTTATTTCACGTTGCGGCATTATTCATATTGCGAAACAGCAGACAACTCTTACCACTATAATATCGATAGCTTTTAACCAAAAAAGGTCAGCAATTGTGCTGACCTTCACGTTTATATCATGGGGTTTATTACGTTAAATCGCCACAAATTGTCATTAGCTGATCTCGCATCCAGATATTGCCTTTATCCTTTTGTGTAGATTCATGCCAACTTAGGTAACCGCTAATTTTGTTATTCGCAAAGGGAAGCTCTAACACTTTTAAGTGTAGGTTATCAGCCACAGATTCTGCTAACCAACGAGGCGCTACCGCTATTAATTCAGATTGACCGACCACATACATGATATTGCTTAAACTCGCACCTTGATAAGCTTCATTGTAACTGTGCGCTTGATTGTAAATATGATCGGCAAAACCTTTAATTTCAGGGTTCGTTTTTAATACGGCGTGCATTTCATGATTAAATTCAGCTTCAGAAATACTGTCATGTAAACGGGGGTGATTTCCAGATGCGATAACAACAAGTTCATCACTGAATAATTCTGTGCTACAAAAACCTTGTTCATCAAAGCGTACATAATCAATCACAAAATCAATTTCTTGATAACGCAATTTCTGTGCTAATCCGGCTTCAAATTCTGCTTCAAGTTGAAGACGTAAATGAGGAGCTTGGGAGTGCATTTCTTTTAAAATCTGAGGTGCAAAACGTATGTCTGAGGGGCTGCAAATTGCCAACTTAAAAGTACGGCTAGATGTCATTGGATTAAAGATAGAACATGGCAACTCATTCTTCACTAATTGCAGTGCTTGGCGAAGTGGACCAAACAATTGTTTTGCGCGTTGCGTGGGTTGAATACCGCGACCATGACGAATAAATAGCTCATCATTAAACATTACTTTAAGGCGCGCAACTGCATTACTTACCGCAGGTTGTGACATACCTAGATTATGTGCAGCGCGAGTAATGTTCTGCTCTTGCATTACGGCGTCAAAAACAGTTAATAAATTAAGATCAACACTACGTAATGTTGATTCCATTGAGTAACTTTCTGTTGGGAAAACTGACGCTGTTTTACGTGTCATATTATGCCTCTAAATTTATGAGTTCATCGGCACGTCCTATGCCTTCAGTAACTTAGAAGCTTAATTTTTGCTTCTAATCTAAACCCGCTTGATTTGGGATGAGACCAGTATTATCCAAACAAATTGATGAGACTAATAATAGAATATAAGTGATTATGAAGATTGTATGAATTAATCCACATTCAGAAATATAAACATTAAAAATCATAATCTTAAATCAAACATAAAATAAATAAAAAAAGATATGAATAAAATTTTAGACCTTTTTTTAAGGTGAAAAGCGATAACAAATTCAAGAATAATCAGTAATTTTTTCTATTAATTCATTTCACCAATGATTTAATAAGCGAAGGTGTTGTCGTAATATATTGGCTTTCAGGGTAATGCTCAGACATTGCTTCAGCAACTGATTCTGGAAACTCGACTTGCTGCCATAACTCTTCTTTTAGCGTATCAAGATCATGCCACTCCTTATTAAGTAACCACTTACTAACTTCACTTGCGACATCTGGGATTTTAACCCGCCCAACACTCTCGCTATCAAGCCAAACTCGCATCGTCGTCACATCTAATGATGGAGTAACATGCGCTAATCCCATCATCGCTAACGTGGCAACATTACTACTTTGTTCAAATTGCCCTTGGAGTGGTTTTAACAATAATTTTTTCCCTAGAGAAATGGCCTCTGAAGGCAGTTCAAAACCACCGTTTGCCACAACACCTTTACAGCAATGTAAATGGTGATGAAAACCCTCTCGACTTAATGGTTTCAACTGCACGTTTTGCCATTGTGATTTACTCTCAATATCGGGGTGATAACAAACAAAATTCACTTGCTGGAAATGAGAGAGTAAATCGGTAATTTGAGAAAGTGACTCAAAGGGTAAATACACCAAAATAAATGGTTTTTGCTGACAACTTGGTGTATCAAAACAAGGAATAATTGGCGGTAATATTGGGCAGTTAAAATGGTGCCAATGCAGACCAATTTGATATTGAGTCGGAGCAAAATAACGTGTAAGTAATCGATCAAATACGCTTTCATTCGCTTTTGGCACATCATGCAGGAAAGCAGCTTGATGACTTAACGAGAGACTGGGCACTTTCTGCTGTTTTGCAGCCCATGCCGTAATGGGCTCAAAATCATTCAACACAAAATCATAACGAGATAAATCTAACGTTTTCACCTCTTGTCGAAATTGCCGTAAATTAAGCTGATGCCATGTTTTTAACCGTTGGATACAGCCTTGTTCGGTAACGAAAGTCAACCCTTTTCCCAATTGATAATCACCAAAGCAGGCCATATCAAAAAACTTATCTCTTTCTCGCCCTGAAAAATAATAATCAACCTCACAATCTAATCCATCAAAAGCACGTGCCATTTCACGAGCTCGAGAAATATGGCCATTACCCGTACCTTGGATCCCATAAAGTATTTTCATTGTATGTTCCTTACAAGATATAACCGGCTAATTCGAAACAAGCAAAACCTAATAATGCGCCAGCAATGATATCGCTAAGATAATGTACCCCCAGCAATACACGGGAGAAGCCAATGCAGCTTGCCCATAGCCACACCATTTCACTATACGAAGGATAAAAGCTTGAAATTAAGGCGGCCATCATAAAAGCCGCCGCAGTATGACCTGATGGCAAGCTATAGCGATCTGAGGGTTTAATAAAGGAGGGTAAACTAACCGGACGACTGCGTTTAAAGCTGTTTTTGAGCAACCAATACAATGGGAGTTCAATCAAAAACATCAACAAACCATAAAAAATGAAAGCCCCCCCCTGTTGTTGATCACCCCACCATATGAGCAAGCCAATCATGGCATATAAGTGACCATCACCGGTTCGTGAAACAATACGGCTAATTTTAGCCAATGGAATATTAAATCGATGACAGAGACATAGCGTTGAAAACGCATAATCAAAACGCTGAATAGGGGTAAGTAATGTCATCATTGTTCTCCTTTTTATAACTATCACTAGGATAAAAAGGACTTGTGACAACAAGGTGAAACTTCAAAGGAGAGTCAGTGACAATCTAGAAGAAAAGAGAATTACGTAAATTGTTAATAATTTGACAACTATTTATCATTAAATGTTATTGCCCTATCATCTCTGTTTTTTTCCCTTATTTATGGAAAAACATATCGCAATAATTAAAAATCAATTAGTTACCGCCATAATTGTAAAATAAACGTAATTATTGGTTGACCTTTGACCTGTCTATTTGGTATTCATTTGTTAATCAACTTTATATAAGTGTGTATAAAATGAAAAAACGTTTCTCTTTACTCCTTAGCCTCCTCCTTATCGTGACTTAAATCGCGCGGGTTGCTTTTGAGTGGGAAACGCCACTAAAGATTTTAAAACCCGCGCAACTTGCGCGGGTTTTTTCATATATCGACTAGCGCAAGTGAATGCGAACTAACCTGTAACGGTAATAGATTAAAAGGAAGTAGCAATGAAAGATCAGGTCATTATTTTCGATACTACGCTACGTGACGGTGAACAAGCGTTATCGGCAAGCCTTACCGTAAAAGAAAAACTACAGATCGCATACGCATTAGAGCGTTTAGGCGTTGATGTGATTGAAGCAGGCTTTCCTGTTTCATCCCCTGGCGATTTTGAGTCAGTACAAACTATCGCGAAACACATCAAAAACAGTCGTATTTGTGCTTTATCACGAGCAGTAGCAAAAGATATTGATGTAGCGGCAGAGTCATTGAAAGTCGCAGAAGCTTTCCGCATTCACACCTTTATCTCAACCTCAACCGTTCACGTACAAGACAAGCTACGTCGTAGCTATGATGATGTCA
This sequence comes from Photobacterium sp. GB-72, assembly GCF_003026095.1. Lineage (NCBI taxonomy): Bacteria > Pseudomonadati > Pseudomonadota > Gammaproteobacteria > Vibrionales > Vibrionaceae > Photobacterium > Photobacterium sp. GB-72. Next base: position 66,449 of record NZ_PYNV01000016.1, read on the forward strand.
TTGATATGGGTGTCGCAGCTGTAAAGCGCGCGCGTAATTATACTGATGATGTTGAGTTTTCATGTGAAGATGCGGGCCGTACACCAATTGATAATCTGTGCCGCATGGTAGAAGCCGCTATCGATGCGGGCGCTAACACCATTAACATCCCTGATACCGTGGGCTACACCCTGCCAAGCGAATTTGGCGGCATTATCACTCAACTATTTAACCGCGTTCCAAATATCGATAAGGCAGTGATTTCTGTTCACTGTCACGATGATTTAGGCATGTCTGTTGCCAACTCAATGGCGGCCGTTCAAGCGGGTGCTCGTCAGGTAGAAGGAACCATTAATGGTCTAGGTGAGCGTGCAGGTAACTGCTCACTAGAAGAAATTGCGATGATCATCAAAACGCGTCAGGAGTTACTGGGCGTTACAACCAATATCAAACACGATGAAATTCACCGTACCAGTAAAATGGTTAGTCAGTTGTGTAATATGCCAATTCAAGCCAATAAAGCGATTGTTGGTGCTAATGCCTTTAGTCACTCATCGGGTATCCACCAAGATGGGATGCTAAAAAATAAAAACACCTATGAAATCATGACGCCTGAATCGATTGGCCTTAAAAACCAAGCACTAAACCTAACCAGTCGCTCTGGTCGTGCGGCAGTTAAAAGTCACATGGATGCATTGGGCTACACCGAGAAAGAGTATAGCCTAGATAAACTGTATGCTGATTTCTTAAAACTGGCTGATCGAAAAGGCCAAGTGTTTGATTATGACTTAGAAGCACTGATGCATTTTTCTAACCTTCGTGATGAAGATGACTACTTCAAGCTGAACTACCTAAGTGTTCAGTCGGGTAGTGTGATGGCCACCACCAGTATCAAACTATTGTGTGGTGACGAAGAAAAATGTGAAGCGGCGGTCGGTAATGGTCCTGTCGATGCGTTATACCAGTGTATTTACCGCCTAACAGGTTATGACATTGTACTGGATAAATTTGATTTAACTGCAAAAGGCGAAGGCGAAGACGGCTTAGGACAAGCTGATATCATCGCGAATTATAAAGGCAGAAAATACCACGGAACGGGCTTAGCAACCGATATTGTAGAAGCGTCTGGTCAAGCGTTACTGCACGTTATCAATAGCATTCACCGTGCAGATCAAATTGAAGAAATAAAGCAGCGCTCAGCAACTCACTAGTTGATAACGCTTACAGCGACTCACGAATTTATACTTTTAAACAATTATGGAGAGCAAGATACCATGGCTGGTTCTTACAATATTGCAGTTTTACCCGGTGACGGGATTGGTCCAGAAGTGATGCAACAGGCACATAAAGTGCTAAATGCAATCGAGGCTAAATTTAATCTAACCTTTAATCGTACAGAATATGATGTAGGTGGTATTGCTATCGATAATCATGGCTGCCCACTACCTGATGCTACTCTAAAAGGCTGTGAACAATCCGATGCCGTATTATTTGGCTCTGTTGGTGGCCCTAAGTGGGAACATCTAGCACCTAACGATCAACCTGAACGTGGTGCTCTTCTACCACTACGTAAACACTTCCAATTATTTTGTAATCTGCGTCCAGCTCAAATTCACCGTGGCTTAGAGAAGTTCTCTCCGCTACGCGCTGATATTTCAGAGCGTGGTTTTGATATTGCTGTTGTGCGTGAGCTCACTGGCGGTATTTACTTTGGTCAGCCAAAGGGCCGCGAAGGTGAAGGCGCACAAGAAAAAGCGTTCGATACTGAAGTCTACTACCGCTATGAAATTGAACGTATTGCAAAAATTGCGTTTGAATCAGCTCGCTTACGCAGCAAAAAAGTCTGCTCTATTGATAAAGCTAACGTCCTACAGAGCTCTATTTTATGGCGTGAAGTCGTAGAAGAAATCGCAAAAGATTACCCTGATGTGACGTTAACTCATATGTACATTGATAACGCGACCATGCAGCTGATTAAAGATCCTTCTCAATTTGATGTCATGCTATGTTCAAATATCTTCGGCGATATCATCTCGGATGAATGTGCAATGATCACAGGCTCTATGGGTATGTTGCCTTCTGCTAGCCTTAACCAAGATAAGTTTGGTATGTACGAGCCTGCTGGCGGCTCAGCACCGGATATTGCAGGTAAAAACATTGCAAACCCAGTGGCGCAGATCCTATCAGCAGCACTGATGCTTCGTTACAGCCTAGGTGAAGAAACAGCAGCGCGTGCTATTGAGCAAGCAGTATCACAAGCGCTAGAAGCTGGTGAGTTAACCGCCGATCTTGCAAGTGATAAACCAGCACTAACCACCAGTGAAATGGGCGATAAGATCGCAGCCTACATTCAACAAGCATAAGGGAGCATTGAGCAATGTCGAACACTAATAATAACGCTTCAGCTTCACCTAAAACGCTTTATGAAAAAGTTTACGATTCCCATGTTGCCGTTGCAGCAGAAGGGGAAAACCCGATCTTATATATCGACCGTCACCTTGTACATGAAGTGACATCCCCGCAAGCTTTTGATGGCTTGCGTGAAAAAGGTCGTAAAGTGCGTCAAGTATCAAAAACATTCGCCACGATGGATCACAACGTTTCTACCCAAACTAAAGATATCAATGCATCGGGGGAAATGGCACGTATTCAAATGGAAACACTGGCAAAAAACTGTGAAGAGTTTGGTGTCACCCTGTATGACTTAAACCACAAATATCAAGGCATTGTACACGTCATGGGGCCTGAGCTGGGTATTACTCTGCCGGGTATGACCATTGTTTGTGGTGACTCACACACCGCGACTCACGGTGCCTTTGGCGCACTGGCTTTCGGTATTGGTACCTCGGAAGTAGAACATGTCTTAGCCACCCAAACCTTAAAACAATCTCGTGCGAAAACCATGAAGATTGAAGTTAAAGGTAAAGTAGCTGAAGGCATTACAGCAAAAGACATCGTCCTTGCCATCATTGGTAAAACAACCGCAGCTGGCGGTACTGGCTATGTGGTTGAGTTCTGTGGCGAAGCAATCACAGACCTTACAATGGAAGGTCGTATGACCGTTTGTAATATGGCGATTGAACTAGGCGCTAAAGCAGGTTTAATTGCACCGGATCAAACGACCTTTGATTATATTAAAGATCGTGAATTTGCCCCGAAAGGCGCAGACTTTGATGCCGCAGTAGAATACTGGACATCATTGAAATCCGATCCAAACGCCGAGTTTGATGCCGTTGTAACGCTCGATGCTAAAGACATAAAGCCGCAAGTGACATGGGGAACAAACCCAGGTCAAGTGATTGCCGTTGATGAGCCAATCCCTGCCCCTGAAAGCTTTAACGATCCCGTTGAAAAAGCCTCTGCAGAAAAAGCATTAGCTTACATGGGACTAGAAGCTGGCAAAGCCCTGTCTGATTTTGCCGTTGATAAAGTCTTTATTGGTTCATGCACTAACTCACGTATTGAAGATATGCGCGCAGCAGCAGCCATTGCCAAAGGGCGTAAAGTTGCCGCTAACGTACAAGCTTTAGTCGTTCCTGGCTCAGAGCAAGTGAAAGCACAAGCTGAAAAAGAAGGGCTTGATAAAATCTTCATTGAAGCAGGCTTCGAATGGCGACTACCCGGTTGTTCAATGTGTCTGGCAATGAATAACGATCGCTTAGGTCCCGGTGAGCGTTGTGCGTCAACCAGTAACCGTAACTTTGAAGGCCGTCAAGGTCGTGATGGGCGTACTCATCTAGTTAGCCCAGCCATGGCAGCAGCAGCGGCATGTGCCGGACATTTTGTTGATATTCGCCAACTAGATGCCGCATCGGTGTAACAAAAGGATTTGAACATGACAGGTTTTAAACAACACACAGGTTTAGTTGTACCGCTAGATACGGCAAATATTGATACCGATGCGATTATTCCAAAACAGTTTTTGCAGAAAGTAACTCGAACTGGATTTGGTAAGCACCTTTTCCATGATTGGCGTTTTCTAGATGATGCAGGCGAGCAGGCAAACCCTGACTTTATTATGAACGCCCCTCGCTACCAAGGCGCGAGTATTTTACTGGCGCGTGAAAACTTTGGTTGTGGCTCTTCTCGTGAACATGCACCGTGGGCGCTTGCTGATTACGGTATCCAAGTTATGATTGCGCCAAGCTTTGCCGATATTTTCTATGGTAACTCGATCAATAACCAAATGGTGCCCGTACGTCTCTCTGAGCAAGACGTTGACACTTTATTTAAGTATGTCGATGAAAATGAAGGCGCACAGATCACGGTTGATCTTGAAAAAATGATCGTCAGTGCGGATGGTAAAGAGTACACCTTTGAAATTGATGAATTCCGTCGTCACTGCCTATTAAATGGCTTAGACAATATCGGTTTGACACTGCAACACGAAGATAAAATTACAGACTTTGAAAACCGTATTCCTCGCTTCTTAGCGTAATCGTACATCATCTGAAATCGGACGCCCTGTTTAATATAAACAGGGCGTTTTTATTTAAAATATCAAAAAGATAATGAAATTAGCCAATACTTATTACGGTCTTAATCAATATTGTTACTTATTATATTAATAGGAAAAATATGCGTATTGTTATTGCCACTTGGCTGCTGTTATTCACTCTGCCGATCTTTGCTGCGCCAAAATCCGAACTCTGGTCATATTGGCAACCTCATGATCCTAAAAACACAAACAAGATCAGTCATCAAGATTGGCAGCAACTACTCGATAAATATCTTGTCATTCAACCGGATCAAACCTTATTTCGTTATAACCAAGTATCAAGTGCAGATAAACAAAAGCTAGCAACTTATATTAAGCGACTCAGTGCCCAAAATCCTCACCGTTATAATCGTGATGTTCAATTTGCCTATTGGGTTAATTTATATAACGCCCTAACCGTTCAATTAATTATTGATAATTACCCTGTAAAATCAATCACTAAATTGGGAGGTTTATTTAGCTTTGGACCATGGGATCAAACCATTATTACCATTAATAATAAAAAGCTAACTTTAAACGATATTGAACATCGGATCTTACGCCCTATCTGGCAAGATCCTAGGATCCACTACGCAGTCAACTGTGCCAGTCTTGGTTGTCCTGATTTACTGCCTAAAGCGTTTAATAGCGATCGATTAGACTCCCAGTTAGATCAAGCTGCAACACGTTTTATTAATAGTGAAAAAGCAATAAAAATAACAAAAAATGGCATCACACTGTCATCTATCTATGATTGGTATCAAACTGATTTTGGATCGTTAACTGAGTTACAACAACACCTTAATCATTATCGTATTACGCCTAACCTACAATTCACTCAGATCCATTACATCTATAATTGGCAACTTAATCAGAAGCTATAACTTCGATACAGTTGCAGGTACAATAGTTTGTTCTCATTGGGGAGCCATTTGGCTGAGATTGTTAGGCATACGTGCTTTATAGCAGGACCCATTGAACCTGAACCAGGTAATGCTGGCGTAGGAATTGAGATGCTCGAACATGCTTTCGAGCTCGCTGACCATTGCATGATGCAACAGCACTCAAACCTGTGCCGCTCTCTCTTTCAATTTTTGTCCCAAGGATGCAGGACATCTCGGAGCGCATAGTGAAAAAAATAAACACTCTTCTTCCCCTAATCTCTCTGTCATTAGTTGCAAGCTCAGCTTTCGCCTCAGACAATACTCTTAATGTTTATACCTACAGCTCCTTTGCTTCCGACTGGGGTCCTGGTCCTGTAGTAAAGAAAGCGTTTGAAAAACAATGTAATGGTTGTACGGTCAATTTTGTTTCTTTAGAAGATGGCGTATCGATTTTAAATCGCGTTCGTCTTGAAGGGAAAAACAGTAAAGCAGATGTGTTATTAGGGCTAGATAACAACCTAATGACAGAAGCGAAAAATACCGGCCTATTAGCAAAAAGTGATGTTGATACCAGTAAGCTCACGCTTCCTAAAGGTTGGAGTGATGATACTTTCATCCCTTATGATTACGGCTATTTTGCCTTTGTGTATGACAGCGATAAACTGAAAAACCCACCAGCGAGTTTAGATGCTCTGATCAAAGATCAAAATATCAGCGTTATCTATCAAGATCCTCGTACTTCAACCCCTGGCCAAGGTCTAATGTTATGGATCAAATCGGTCTACGGTGATAAAGCCCCTGAAATGTGGCAGCAACTAGCGAAACACACCGTGACCGTCACTAAGGGTTGGTCTGAAGCCTATAACATGTTCTTAAAAGGCGAATCAGATATGGTGCTTTCATACACCACATCACCAGCTTATCACATCATTGCTGAAGACAAGCACCAGTACAAAGCGGCTAACTTTAAAGAAGGCCATTATATGCAAGTTGAAGTGGCAGCGAAGATGAAAAATAGCCCACATCCAAAACTTGCCGATCAATTTATGCAATTTATTGTAAGTGATGCTTTTCAGTCACAAATTGCTACCCACAACTGGATGTATCCAGTAACAAAGCAAAGCCTACCGAAAGGTTTTGATGAACTCACCGTACCAAGCAAAGCACTTGAATTTAGTGCCGACGAAGTGGCAACACATCGCAAAGCCTGGATCCGAGAGTGGCAGCAAGCCCTCACTCAGTAATGGTTTAAGACTTTGAACAAACGCATTACCTTATTGCCCGGCATTATCAGTGCCGGGCTGATCACTCTTGTTGTTGTTGCCGCGCTCACCGCCTTAATCAGCCAAGCTAACGACTGGCAACTATCAACACTATGGCATGATCCTTATCTGCGACATGTAACAGGATTTAGCTTCTATCAAGCCATCTTGTCGACTCTATTTAGCATCATCCCAGCGATTCCGATTGCTTATGCACTCTCACGACGGCAGTTTGTAGGAAAAGCTCTGCTATTACGTTTATTTGCGATGACGCTCGTGATGCCCGTATTGGTTGCTGTTTTTGGGTTATTATCGATTTATGGCAAAAGTGGATTGATCAGCCATAACCTAGAAATACTAGGCTTACCGCCATTAAACATTTACGGTTTAAGCGGGATTTTACTGGCTCACGTATTTTTAAACCTGCCACTGACCGTGCGTTTTCTACTGCAAAGTCTCGATGGTATCCCCGCAGAGCAACATCAGCTTGCAGCGCATTTAGGTATTACTGGCTGGAGTAAATTTCGCTTAATTGCATGGCCTCGACTACGCCAACAACTGCCGCATATCGCGGGTTTAGTCTTTATGTTGTGCTTTACCAGCTTTGCCGTGATCATGTCGCTTGGCGGTGGCCCTAAATCAACCACTATCGAGCTCGCCATTTATCAAGCGTTGCGTTATGACTTTGATTTAGCGACAGGGGCTATTTTAGCCTTATGGCAAATGCTACTTTGCTGCTCATTAGTACTTTTTACCCAACGTTTTGCTAAACCGCTTTCCACCCTCAACGGCTCTATCAGCAAAAATGTAGTGAATTATAACGATACATGGCGCGCTAAATGTTGGGATGTATTCTGGATCATTTGTGCGTTAATGTTTGTTATACCACCGATCATAGCCGTCTTTGTATCGGGTATTAACCATCAATTATTTAATATCTTAGAACAAAAGCAGTTATGGTCAGCAATCACTAACTCACTCCATATCGCACTATTTTCCTGCTTATTAGCATTTTGTCTTGGCGTCATGATCCTCATCACGAGTCGTAGCTTACGCTTAGCACGTAAAAAACTGGCTGCTGACGGGATTGAAATGATCGGCACAGTGATTTTAGTGACACCTGGGTTAGTGTTAAGTACTGGTATTTTTCTTTTACTGCGCCAATATACTGATGCTTACAGTGCTGCGTTTTGGGTTGTGGTCTGTGTTAATGCCCTAATGGCACTGCCCTATGTAATCAAAACATTAAGTCAACCAATGCTCCACCTCGCGCAGCAATATAATCCGTTATGTCGCAGTTTAGGGATGACGCATCTATCGCGATTACGTTTGGTTGAGTGGCGTGCATTACGTGCCCCTATTGCCCAAGCTCTCGCTATTAGCTTTGTCTTATCACTGGGGGATTTAGGTGCGATTGCATTATTTGGCAGTCAAGACTTTCAAACGCTGCCATTGTATTTATTTGAACTCATGGGCAGTTACCGAATGGATGCCGCTGCTGTTGCTGCACTGGTTTTACTGTTACTCAGCTTAGGTTTATTTAGTGCCGTCGAGTATCTTGTTGTTACTCGCCATCGCCAAGGAGCTCATCATGCTAAACATTAATCAACTCAACTATACCTACTTACCTCAACACAAAAATGAGGTTGCGATGGCGTTGAGCTTTGATGTTCAGCTTGAGCAGGGAGATATCGCTGCACTCATTGGCCCAAGTGGCGCAGGTAAAAGTACCTTATTCGCACTCATTGCTGGCTTTCTCGTCCCTGATAGCGGTGAGATCACCGTTAATAGCCAATCTATCTGTCAGCTAGAGCCTGCGCAACGTCCACTCTCGATGTTATTTCAAGAGCACAATTTATTTCCTCACCTCAGTGTATTTGAAAACATTGCGTTAGGTATCAACCCAAACCTTAAACTTACCGCAGAGCAAAAACAGCGAGTGACTAATTCAGCGAAACAAGTGGGGATTGATACCTATCTTGAGCGTTTACCTGAGCAGCTTTCTGGCGGGCAACGTCAGCGAGTAGCATTAGCGCGATGTTTATTACGAGAGCGCCCTTTGCTACTGCTTGATGAACCATTTTCGGCCCTTGACCCTTCACTGCGTACGGAGATGTTAAACCTCGTTAAGCAATTAGCCACAACGCGTAATATGACGGTATTGATGATCACTCATAGTCCTGAAGATGCCGAAAAAATTGCCAATAAATGTATTTTTATTAATGAAGGTACTATCAAAGCGGTAGGAGAAACCTGTGATGTTTTATCTAATCCCGTATTACCTGAGCTTAAAAACTATCTCGGTTTAACCCTACCAGAAACATAACCGAAGAATGCAATAAGTAACAATATAAACAAAAAAGCGAGCACCCAATGTGCTCGCTTTTCTTATTCTTCTTGCTAGTGATTAAAGATTTTCTTCGGCAAATTCCGCTAGACGGCTTCGAACCACCCCGTTGAGATAAATATTGGCGCTACCTTCAAAGTTTTTAAAGCGCTCAACAATATAGGTTAATCCCGAGGTCACTGGGGATAGATAGTTGGAATCAATTTGAGCAAGGTTACCCGAACACACAATTTTTGTGCCTTCACCACATCGGGTAATAATGGTTTTAATTTGTGACGCTGTTAAGTTTTGACACTCATCGAGTAAAACAAAGGCATTTTGAATAGAACGCCCACGCATAAAGTTAATCGATTTAAATTGAATATTGGCTTTATCAAAAATGTACTTCATTGAGCCATCAGTACAAACATCATGCTTATGAAGTGCTTCCATAGTATCGGTAACCGCTGCCAGCCATGGCATCATTTTTTCTTCTTCGGTACCCGGTAGGAAACCAATCGACTCAGCGATTTCGGGTGTATTACGAGTGACAATAATTTTGTCATACATCCCTTTTTCAATGACCTGCTCAAGTGCTGCAGCCATTGCTAAAATGGTTTTACCACAGCCAGCAGGACCCGTTAAGATCACTAAATCAATCCGAGGATCAAGCATTGCATCTAGCGCCATCCCTTGATAAATATTTTTAGGATTAACGCCCCAAGCTTGTCGATGCATTAGTCGCTCTTGGCTAATGTCTTTAATGGTGACACTTTCATCATCAATACTTTGAATTCTAGCAGCAAAATCATTGCCTTCATCCAGTAGATATTGATTAACAAAGGGAGTTTCAAATAAGTTTTTAGGTAAGGTATGTAAGGTTGAACGACCTCTATTTTCCGACTGACACTCAGCAACATTTTCCCAAAAATCGCCATGATAGCGATGAAAGCCTTTGGTTAATAATGCGACATCATCAATCAACTGATCGGTACGATAGTCATCAACATACAAGACGCCTGCACCTTTGGCACGCAGTCGCATGTTGATGTCTTTAGTCACTAATACCACAGAACGTGGTGCATGTTTTTGTTGCAGAAAGAGAACGCTATTAAGAATACGATTGTCACCCGCCTTATCACTAAAGGCATGGACGGTTTGTTTTACTTCATAGTCAGCAAAAATAGCAATAGTACCGCTATGAGCCACTTTGTCGTTGAAAGGAATACCAGCCGAAATTTGCTCTGGTGGTGCGTCGTGGAATATATCTTCAAGCGCACGTATCGCGACTCGAGCATCACGAGAAACATCACGCTTACTGTCTTTAATTCTGTCCAATTCTTCCAGAACCGTCATGGGAATAACCACGTCGTGTTCCTGAAAAGAAAAGAACGCCAGAGGTTCATGAAGCAGAATATTTGTATCAAGTACAAACAGTTTCCGTTCGGCGTCGTCCATAGGCACCTCCTTGGTAGTCTGGACAGCGATAATTAAGCTATCACTCTATTAGCTTACGTCAAAATTACCCATCTGGTTTAATTATGACGTCTTTCTTATTAAGCCCTCGGTAGATGAAAGTTTTATGATGATTTTACTGTGACCGATTTTCATCACTTTCACCGTGACCTTAATCACATCATGCAGTAACATGAGTCCCCTTTTTGAGCTATGCACAAATTTTAAATTCTAGCGTACACTTATCTTCAGTGTAGCTTATTAATACTTTGCACAGCTTATTGCAGTCTCTTTGATATCAAATAATTAGAAGGTTTCTACCACTATGCCATTTGCTTTGGGTCAACGTTGGATCAGTGATACAGAAAGTGATTTAGGTCTAGGTACCGTTGTCGCTCTTGAACCAAGAACGGTTACCTTGATGTTCCCCGCATCAGAAGAAAATCGCCTATATGCACGTAATGATGCCCCTGTTACCCGTGTCATGTTTAACGTTGGTGATGTGATTGAAAGCCATGAGGGTTGGTCACTAAAGGTAGAAGCGATCAACGAAGATAAAGGCGTGATCACCTACGTAGGTACGCGTACCGACACAGAAGAAGAAAATGTCGCGCTACGTGAACTTTTCTTAAGCCACCAAATTCGTTTCAATAAACCGCAAGATAAATTATTTGCAGGTCAAATTGATCGCATGGATCGTTTTGCACTGCGTTACCGCGCGCTGAAAAACCAATACGAGCAACTAAAAAGCCCATTACGTGGTTTATGCGGTATGCGTGCAGGTTTGATCCCACACCAGTTATATATTGCTCACGAAGTCGGTCGTCGCTATGCGCCGCGTGTTCTCCTTGCCGATGAAGTCGGTTTAGGTAAAACCATTGAAGCCGGTATGATCATCCACCAGCAGGTTCTATCAGGCCGTGCTGAACGTATTCTGATCGTGGTTCCTGAAACCCTACAACATCAATGGCTAGTTGAAATGATGCGTCGTTTTAACCTGCACTTTTCTATCTTTGATGAAGAGCGTTGTGTTGAAGCATTTGCTGATGCCGCTAACCCATTTGATACCGCGCAATATGTATTGTGTTCATTAGACTTTTTACGTAAAAGCCGTCGTCGTTTTGAACAAGCGCTAGATGCTGATTGGGATCTATTGGTTGTCGATGAAGCTCACCACCTTGAGTGGAGTGAAGATAAGCCTAGTCGTCAGTACCAAGTGATTGAAGCCTTAGCAGAAAAAACGCCAAGTGTGCTGCTACTAACCGCCACACCAGAGCAATTAGGTCGTGAAAGCCACTTCGCACGCTTACGTATTCTTGATCCTGATCGTTTTTACGACTATGAAGCCTTTGTTGAAGAAGAGCGTCAATACGAACCCGTTGCTGATGCTGTAACCCAACTGCTTGCTGGTGAAAAACTGAATGATGATGCGAAAAACACCTTAACCGAGCTGTTATCTGAGCAAGATATCGAGCCAATGTTACGTGTGATCGAAGATTCAGCTCAAGACGATCCTGAAGCATTAGCGGCGCGTCATGAATTGATCAACAACTTGATGGATCGCCACGGTACGGGCCGCGTATTGTTCCGTAATACCCGCTCAGCAATCACAGGTTTCCCTCAGCGTCACCTGAATATGTACCCGTTAGCAATGCCAACCCAATACACCACAGCCATGCGCGTTGCGGCAATGATGGGCGGTAAAATGGGTATCAATGAGAAAGCGATCAAGCTGCTTTACCCTGAAGATATCTACCAAGAATTTGAAGGTGAATCAGCAACATGGTGGAACTTCGATCCTCGTGTTAACTGGCTACTTGATATGCTAAAAGCCAACCGTAACGAGAAAGTGTTGGTGATTTGTTCTCGTGCGCAAACCGCATTAACCTTAGAGCAAGCATTACGTGAACGTGAAGGCATCCGTGCCACTGTGTTCCACGAAGGAATGTCGATTATCGAACGTGATAAAGCAGCGGCTTACTTTGCCCAAGAAGATGATGGCGCTCAGGTACTATTATGTTCTGAAATCGGTTCAGAAGGTCGTAACTTCCAGTTTGCAAACCAATTGGTGATGTTCGATTTACCAAGCAACCCTGATTTACTTGAGCAACGTATTGGCCGTTTGGATCGTATTGGTCAAAAGCGTGAAATTGAAATTCATGTGCCTTACCTAGAAGGGACTTCTCAAGCACTATTAGCACGTTGGTTCAACGAAGGCTTAAATGCCTTTGAGGAAACCTGTCCGACTGGTCGTGCTGTCTATGAAGCGGTATGTGAAGATCTGATCACCTTGCTTGCCAGTGACAAACACGATCTTGAAGCGCTTGAATCCGTTATTCAGCGCAGTGCTGAAATGCACAATGAGCTTAAAACCAAATTAGAGCAAGGTCGCGATCGCCTATTAGAAATTCATTCTAACGGGGGCGAAGAAGCTCAGCAGTTGGTTGAGAAGATCAGCGCTAAAGATGGTGATACTAACCTTGTGACTTTCGCACTGGGCTTATTTGATACCATTGGTTTAAACCAAGATGACAAAGGCGAAAACGCAATTGTTGTGACCCCATCAGAGCACATGATGGTGGCAAGCTATCCAGGCCTTCCTTACGACGGTTGTACCATCACTTTTGAACGTGATACTGCACTTTCTCGTGAAGATATCAACTTCATCAGCTGGGAACACCCAATGATCCAAGGCGGTATTGAATTACTGCTAAGTGAAGGCGTAGGTACGACAGCAGTGTCATTGTTGAAAAACAAAGCACTGCCTGTTGGTACACTGCTACTTGAGCTTATCTATGTGGTTGACGCTCAAGCACCTAAGCAATCAGGTATTGGTCGTTTCTTACCCAAAACACCGATCCGTATTTTGCTTGATGGTAAAGGTAATAACCTATCAGCTAACGTTGAATTTGAAGGCTTTAACCGCCAACTTAGCCCAGTCAACCGTCACCTTGGCAGTAAGCTCGTTAACTCGGTTCAAAAAGATATTCATACTCTGATTGAGCACGCAGAGCGCGAGATCAGCAAAGAGCTTGATGTCGTACGAAGCCAAGCACAAGCTGAAATGGAAAACACGTTGCGCGCTGAGCTTGATCGCCTTCAAGCCCTGAAAGCGGTTAATCCGAATATTCGTGATGACGAATTAGAGCTAATTGAAAGCCAAATCATTGAGTTAACTAACTACATTGAAAAAGCACAAATCCAGCTTGATTCACTGCGTTTGATCGTTGTTAGCCATAACTGATCAATAACTCATCATAACTAAATTAAGGCCGTGAATGTCATTACTGATATTCACGGCTTTTTTCTTTAATCACATCACCAAGCATACCAATTTACTATTATTCATATTAATATTCGCCCCGTTGTTATTCATACCTATCCTACGAGTGCATCATGAAACCATTGCCAGTGTTGAACTACAATCCACCTACCGATCCATGGTTGGATACTCTTTTTCTTGATAGCGACATCATCGCCGTTAATAAGCCTGCTGGCATACTCTCAAACCCAGGACGTGCACCAGAGCATCACGACAGCATATTTGCTCGCGTTCTTGAAAAATACCCTAAGTCACAAATTGTGCACCGTTTAGATATGGGGACATCAGGCTTAATTGTGCTGGCTCTAAACAAAAAAGCGGAGTGTCATTTAAAAGCCCAGTTTCGTGAGCGAGAAACACAAAAAGTGTATTACGCTCGTGTGTGGGGACATATCGAACAAGACACAGGAACCGTGGATCTTCCCTTGATCTGTGATTGGCCTAACCGTCCACGCCAAAAAGTATGTTTTGACGATGGCAAGCCTTCTGTAACGCATTATGAAGTCTTAAGCCGTGATGAGAAAACAACCTTGGTCCGTTTACTGCCCGTAACAGGTCGTTCTCACCAATTGCGTGTTCACATGCAAGCATTAGGTCATCCGATTTTAGGCGATAAGTTTTATGCTAATGAGGAAGCAATGGTAGCCTCTCCTCGTTTACTGTTACACGCAGCAGAACTGACCTTTACGCATCCAGGAAGTGATCAACCGATGCATTTGTTTGCCCCTTGTGAGTTTTATCGAGAAGCGCCAACACAAACGATTTTTAGTAAATAAAACCACTGAGTAATCAGCAACTATCACACGGAAGTTAGATCACGATAAAAAAGAATGCTAGCTTTGTTTTAACAAGCAAAAACCTAAACTAGCATTCTTCTTTTCACACCAAGCGGAACAAAGGTTCCATGGAGTCTAACAGTGGAACATATTGTATTTTTAGATCGTGCTACTATCCCAGCACACATTGATATTCCTCGCCCACAATCAGATCATCAATGGATTGAATATCAATGTACATCACCATCTCAAGTCATTGAACGTCTGCAACACGCAACTATCGCCATTTCTAATAAAGTCCAACTCACTGCCGATATTTTATCTCAACTACCAAACCTGAAATTTATTGCCATCGGTGCGACAGGAACCAATAACGTCGATGTCGATTATTGTCACCGCCATAACATTCCGGTTTCTAATATTCGAGGTTATGCGACTCGCTCTGTTCCTGAACACGTGCTCGCAATGATCTTTGCGCTAAAACGTAATTTAATGGGCTATCAGCAAGATATCATCGCGGGTGAGTGGCAGAAACAACAACAGTTCTGCTTTTTCACTCATCCAATTAGCGATATCGCAGGCTCAACAATAGGTATTGTTGGTAAAGGCAGCTTAGGGGTAGCGACAGCCAATCTTGCAACCGCGCTGGGGATGAAGGTGCTATTTGCAGAGCACAAGCACGTCACCACCTGTCGTGAAGGCTATACGCTGTTTAACGACGTATTACAGCAAGCCGATATCATCACCTTGCATTGCCCGCTAACAGATACCACTGAAGATCTTATCGCAAAAACAGAACTGGCACAGATGAAACCTAACGCTATTTTGATCAATACCGGACGTGGTGGACTGGTGAATGAGCAAGATTTAGTCGATGCATTGCTCGATAAAAAAATTGCCGGCGCTGGCTGTGATGTTTTTACTTCTGAGCCGCCAACTGATGATAATCCATTATTACAACAGGCACATTTGCCTAATCTATTACTAACCCCACATGTTGCATGGGGATCTGATTCCGCGATTCAAACACTGGTAGAGCAACTTATTGAAAATATTGATGGCTTTTGTAACAACAAACCGCAAAACCTCGTTTAAGAGCTTTAAAAACAAAAAAGCGAGCACCAAGCTCGCTTTTTCAATTTATTATTCAGCGTAATAACAATTATTTGAATCCTTTCTCTTTTCGGATCAAATCATAGGCAGCTTGTAGCTCTTGGGTTTTTTGTTTCGCTATTTCCATCATTTCTGGTGGTAACCCTTTCGCTGCGAGTTTATCTGGATGGTGTTCATTCATCTGTTTACGATAAGCACGTTTCACATCTTGCGCAGAGGCATTTTCATCAACCCCTAAGACATTAAATGCATCAGCTAATTGATCTCGACTAGGAGGCGCTTGGAAACCACCGCCTTGTTGTTGATATTGCTGATGGAAACCACCTTGTTGAAAACGAAACGCCGCTTCTTGCATACGCAAGCGTTGTTCAAGCTGGGCTTCAGAAAAGCCAAGGTATCGCGCAATAATATGCAGTAACTGACGCTCTTTCGGATGTAATGAACCATCCGCAAATGCTGCTTGAATTTGTAATTCTAAGAAAAATTGGAGTAAATCAGCACGTCGTGCACGGCTACGAACACGATTTAACATCTCTTCTAATGGGAAGTTATCTTCTTTTCCTTCACGAAACGCATTTTGCGCTTGAAGTCGAGATTCACCTTGTAACCCCATTCGATCCATAATCGCACTTGCAACACGAATTTCCTCCTTTGTTACATGCCCTTTCGCTTTTGCGACATGTCCCATTACTGCAAAACAAGCATGGAAAAACTCTGCTTGCTGCTCTGCACTACTGGCTCGGTTCTGACCAAAACCTGCGAAACCGCCATTCATCTGACGAGCATAAGCCTTATCAAACTGGTGACCAATAAATAAACCAATCAACAATCCAGGCAATTTTCCAATGGAGAGGCCAAGCAACGCACCAATAATTTTTCCCCATATACCTGTCTTCTGCATTCTATACTCTCTGGTAATTTGTTAAATTTTTTCAATGTTTACCCAACAGCATGCGCTGAAAAGATGCCGTCGCGTCGAATTTGCATTATGATAGCTGTCATTTATCGGGAATGCTTGTAAAAAGCGCAATTATTCGCCTTGCTCTCAAACTGATACAGGAATGTTGAATCTGATGTCACTCACCTCTCACAGCTTACTTGCCACCATGATTGGTCTTGCCCTTTATGGGCCGGCAATGGCAGAAGATGCCACATCTTTACATAAAGATATCAACGGTAAACATGCTGTAGCAGAAGATCAAACAACAAAAACAGCCGTTAATAACGATCCTTTAGCTATGGCAGATGGTGTTTTTATTTCGCCAAAAGACCGCAAAGAAAATGCCACATCTTTAGATAAAGATATCAACGATAAACACGCAGTAGCAGAAGATCAAACAACAAAAACAGCCGTTAATGACGATCCTTTAGCTATGGTACGTGGTGTTTGTATAGCACCAAAAGACCGTAAAGAAGATACCAAAAACACACCGATCCACATTGAAGCTGACAATGTTCAAGCTAAAAATGAGCATAAAGCCGTGTATTCTGGTGACGTTATTGTTCAGCAAGGAACGCGTACGATTGCTGCCGATACTGTGACACTTCAACAACCACAAAATATTGTTACAGCAAAAGGCAACGTTTACTACCATGACGGTGGTATAGAAATGGAAGCGAAAGAGCTCCATAGCGATCTTGATACCAAAGACTCACAAATGGATGATGCTGTTTATCGTATGACCTGCCAGCCAGGGCGCGGTGACGCAGAGCAAATCGACAAGAAAAATGTTGATGGTACTCAGTTCTACAAAATGAAAGATGGTACTTTCACTACCTGTCCAGAAGGCGATAAAAGTTGGCGCTTTGCTGCTGGCTCTTTGGAGCGTGATGGTGATTCACCCTTTGCCGATTTATATAACGCGCGCTTTGAAGTACTTAATGTACCGGTATTCTATCTTCCGTGGCTTCGTATTCCTGTAACCGATGAGCGTATGACGGGTTTCTTATACCCAACGTTAACCTATGGCTCACGTAATGGTATGGAATATGAAGCGCCATTTTATTGGAACATTGCGCCAAACTATGACTTAACATTAACGCCAAAATACATGAACCACCGTGGTCTACAAACAACGGCTAAATTCCGCTACCTGAATGAATTAGGTGAAGGCCAAGTTGTCGGTGAGTACATGGGCCATGATAAAAAAGCCGATTACGTAGATTATCAATTGGAAGACAATAAACCCAACACGGGTAAATATTGGGGCTTCCAATGGACACACAGTGGGATCATCGATAAAAACTGGTTAGTTGATATCGACTACAGCAAAGTCAGTGATTACAAATATTTTGAGCGAGGCTTAGATTCTAGTATTGGTGAGCGTGAAGATAATAACCTGCTTCAAACGGCAGAAGTATCTTACCGAAATGCGAACTGGGATACGATGTTAATGGTCCGTGATTTTCAGCTTTTAAAAGATCCTGAAGAAGCTGAATCATCAACAGATAATCGTTCACCGTATCGCTTAATGCCACAACTATCATCAACTTACTATAAAACAGATCTCGGCTACGGTCTCGATTTTAAAATGCCAATGAGTATCAGTAAGTTTGAGAATAGTTCGATATTCAAGCCTGACGCTGATCGTATAACTTTTGAGCCGACATTAACGCTTCCCTACGCGACACCTTGGTGGTCTGTAACTACTCAGGCAAAAGTGAACTACGCTCATTACAACCAAGATAAAAAAGAGTTAAGCAAAAACTCAGATTTTGATGCTCTTAAAGACAGTGTTAATCGTGTTGTTCCTGAATTTCGTGTCAACAGTAGCTTATACTTTGAGCGTGATACCTCCATTTTAGGTAGTCATTATACCCAAAGTTTAGAACCACAAATTCAATACCTTTATGTAAAAAATGTTGACCAAGACGGTATTTATAACCCATTTGATTATATCGGTGGCGGCTATGATTCAACCCGTTTACAACAAGATTACTACGGCTTATTTAGCGATCGGACATACAGTGGTAACGACTATATAGCTCCTGCGAACCAGTTCACCGTCGGCGCATCTACACGCTACTTTGATGAAGATTTTAAGGAACGATTTACCCTATCCATGGGTCAAATCTTCTATATCGATAAACCTGTTAACCAAGGAACTGATAATAAAGAAGCCAAAAGTTACTCAGCGACAGCGATTGAAACAGAATTTAACCTTGATGATAACCTGTTCTTAAAGAGCGCAATGCAATATGACTCAAGTGAGAATGACATTCAGCAAGGTAATGTGACCGTTGAGTACCGTAATGGTGGGGTATTTGTTCAACCGAGTTACCGTTACGTATCAAGTGATTACTTAACAAAATACGTGAACAACCCGAACCCTGTCATTTCAGGCACGAAAGATAAGCGTGACGGTATTTCACAGTTAGGTTTATCCATTGGCTTCCCAGTTAGCGATAATGTTGATGTTAAAGCTGATTACTACCAAGACATGAATGTTAACAAAATGCTTGAAAGTAAAGTTGGCTTCACCTACACATCTGCATGCTGGATGATAGGGCTTAGCTACAATCGTTACGCGAAAGATGCAATATCACAAGATTTTACTGAATACGATAGCAATGTCACTTTCTCATTCAGTTTACTTGGTTTACAAGGTGCCGGACCTTCATTCGGTCAATCATCGGATGATGGCGGTAATATTTTATCTTACGGCGATCCGTTCACTCTTAATAATTAATAGTTAGGCGACACATGTGTCGCCTTATAACCTGATGGAATATAAATGAAAACGTGGAAGTATTCTGTACTTAGTCTAATGATGATGGGTATGTCAGCAACCAGCATGGCAGCACCTCAGGAACTTGACCAAATTGTGATGACTGTTAATGATGGCGTGATCTTACAAAGCGATGTGAGCGCCATGCTAAAAACTGTTCGTCTTAACGCTGCTGAAGAGCACCAACAATTACCGCCTAATAACATTTTACGTCAGCAAGTGATGGATCAACTGATCCTTGAAAACTTACAGATCCAACAAGCTCAGCAGCTAGGGATCCGTATTGATGACAGTCAATTAGATCAAGCGATCGCCGATGTGGCTAAACAACGTAATATGAGCGTAGACCAACTACGTCAAAGCCTTGCTAAAGCAGGAGTTTCTTACTCTATGTTCCGTGAGCAAATGCGTAACGATATGCTAGCCTCTGAAGCGCGTACCATTATTGTTCGTAAACGTGTTAACGTTCTGCCACAAGAAGTTGAGTCTTTAGCCAAACAAATGGCCGAGCAAACTCAACAAAACGTGCAATACAACATTAGTCAAATTCAAATTCGGGTTGATGAAGATGCTGATAAAGCAGCACGTGAGAAAGCAAAACAAGAAGCAGAAGACATTGTTGCTCAACTTAAAAAAGGCGCAAACTTTTCACAACTGGCTTACCGTTATTCAAAAGGACCTAAAGCTCTAAAAGGGGGCGAATGGGGCTGGATGAGTAAAGCAGAAATGCCAACCGTCTTTGCTGATCAGATTAAAAATAACGGTAAAGATGCGATCATTGGGCCATTCCGTAGTGGCGTTGGTTACCACATTTTAAAAATCAACGATGTAAAAGGTATGCCAAACGTCTCTGTTATTGAGGTAAAAGCCCGTCATATTTTAATCAAACCTTCAATGATTCTAAGTGATGCAGCAGCAAAAGCTGAGCTTGAGAAAATTCGCCAAAATATTATTAGCGGTAAACAAACCTTTGCGGCAGCAGCAAAAGCCTACAGCGAAGATCCAGGTTCAGCGGCGAATGGTGGTCAACTAGGCTGGCAAGTACCAGATATGTATGCTCCAGCATTTAAAGAAAAAGTAGAAACGCTACCGATCGATAAAATCAGTGAACCGTTTAAATCTGCATTTGGTTGGCACATTGTTGAAGTTGAAGGGCGTCGCAAAGTCGACCGTACGGATGCTGCAATGAAAAACCGTGCTGCACAAATCATCTTTAACCGTAAATTCAATGAAGAAGCACAGACATGGTTACAAGAACTACGTGCAGGTGCTTACATTGAACCAATGAATACAACCAATAATGGCTAAATAAAGACATGACTGACACACAACGGATTGCAATCACCCCCGGTGAGCCTGCTGGAATAGGCCCAGATTTAGTCATCGCCTTATGCCAAGAAAATTGGCCGCACCAACTTGTTATTTGTGCTGATGCGCAGGTTATGGTAGAACGTGCGGCTAAATTAGGTTTACCACTAACCATTTTACCTTATCAGCCCGATCAACCCGCCCTGCCACATAAAGCAGGAACGATGACGGTTGCGCACATCAATACTGCAGTTGATGTTGTCGCTGGCACGTTAGATGAACGTAATGGCATGTATGTGCTCTCGACGCTTAAACGTGCTGCAGAAGGGTGTATGAATGATGAATTCGCCGCCGTTGTCACCGGCCCTGTACATAAAGGGGTCATTAACCGCGCTGGCGTATCATTTAGTGGCCACACTGAATTTTTTGCTCAACAATCTGACACTGCACAAGTTGTTATGATGCTAGCAACCGAAGGATTACGCGTCGCGTTAGTGACAACTCATATCCCTCTAAGTCATGTATCACAAGCAATTACAGAAGACAGATTAAAACAGGTGATTCGTATTTTACACGCTGATTTAATCAGTAAATTTGGTATTGAGTCACCAAAAATTTATGTCTGTGGATTAAACCCCCATGCTGGTGAAGATGGTTGCTTAGGGATGGAAGAAATAAATATTATTACTCCTACTCTTGAACAATTACGCCAGCAAGAAAACATGGATCTTATCGGCCCTTTACCGGCCGATACTATTTTCCAAGAAAAATATTTAGCTGATGCCGATACGGTATTAGCCATGTATCACGATCAAGGGCTACCGGTGCTGAAATATAAAGGCTTCGGTAAATCAGTTAACATTACGTTAGGATTGCCCTTCATCCGAACTTCAGTAGATCATGGTACCGCACTGGAACTCGCAGGTACCGGACAGGCAGATACAGGTAGCCTTTGGACAGCGCTATCTCACGCCCTAGAATTGGTAGATAAACAAGCATGAGCAGCGATCAAGTCCATCTAGGTCACCGCGCCCGTAAGCGCTTTGGCCAGAACTTTTTGAAAGACCCTTACATCATTGATGGCATAGTGTCAGCAATTAACCCATTACCAGGTCAAAACTTGGTTGAAATCGGTCCGGGTCTTGGTGCTATCACCGAGCAAGTTGGTAAACTTGTTGATAAATTTACTGTTATCGAACTCGACCGCGATCTTGCAGAACGCCTTGAAAGTCACCCCGATCTAGCTTCCAAGCTAACGATCCACCAAGGCGATGCAATGCGTTTCGACTTCACGCAACTTATTAAAGAAAATAATAAGTTACGTATTTTTGGTAACTTGCCATACAACATTTCGACCCCTTTAATGTTCCACATTTTTGAATTCCACAAAGATGTTGAAGATATGCACTTTATGCTGCAAAAAGAAGTGGTTAACCGTCTTGCGGCAGGCCCTGGTAGCAAAGCATATGGCCGCCTAACGGTAATGGCGCAGTATTACTGCCGCGTGATGCCTGTACTTGAAGTGCCGCCAGAATCTTTTGTACCTGCGCCGAAAGTCGATTCAGCGGTAGTACGTCTAACACCTTACGAAGTGTTGCCGTTCCCATGTACCAACCTAAAATGGTTAGATCGTGTATGTAGAGAAGGCTTTAACCAACGTCGTAAAACGATTCGTAACTGCTATAAAGCACTCTTTACAGCAGAGCAACTTGAAGCACTGGGGGTTAACCCAGGCAATCGCCCAGAGAACATTACCGTTGAACAGTTTGTGGCAATGGCGAACTGGCTTGATGCGAATTACCAAAAAGATGCGAAAGCTTAACCTCATTTAAGTGGATTACACAAAAACCCCGATAGCTTCACGGTTATCGGGGTTTTTCTTTATTTGTGGTTGAATGACGCTAAAATGAGAAGAGATCATAAACAAAGGATGTTGTCTGTGAGTACCACTTCTCCCCCAACCATAAAATGTCATGTCGTTACTCATTACCTCGATGATCAATCCGAGCCTGACAAGAGTCGCTATGTGTTTTCCTATACCATCACTATTCATAATCTTGGTCGTGGTCAAGCACAATTGCTTAAACGCCACTGGTTGATCACCGATGCCAATGGCAAAAAACTAGTGATTGATGGTGATGGTGTTGTGGGTAAACAACCCATAATTCAAGCAAGTGATGACTATACCTACACCAGTGGTACAATTATTGATACCCCGCTTGGTGTGATGCAAGGACATTACATTATGGAAGACGGGGACGGTAATAGCTTTAAAGTTAACATTGCCCCTTTTCGTTTGGCTGTGCCTAACATTATTCACTAGCTGTTTACTTTCACTTTCCTCAATAATGAGAGCAATATGGCAACCTACCTTGTTGGTGATATTCAGGGCTGCTTACCTGATCTAAAAAAACTCCTTGCTCAAGCGCATTTTGATCCTAAGCACGATCACCTTTGGCTTGCTGGCGATCTTGTCGCCCGTGGTCCTGAGTCATTAGAAACATTACGGTTTGTAAAAGCACTGGGTAATAGTGCACAGGTGATCCTCGGTAATCATGATCTTCACCTATTAGCCGCTTCAAATGGCTTCGCACGTTTAAAAACGAGTGATAAAACTCAAGCCATTTTAGACGCGCCCGATAGCCAAGAATTACTTCATTGGCTACGCCATCAACCATTGCTGGCTGAACATCCTGATTTTCCATTAGTTATGGTACACGCTGGCATTAGCCCACAATGGTCGTTAGCGACGGCGCGTCAACAAGCTCGCCGAGTTGAAGCGACCCTTCAGTCTGAACGTTATGTATGGCTATTAGAAAATATGTATGGTGATGGCCCTGATTTTTGGCAAGAAGAACTTAATGAATTAGAGCAGCTCCGCTATACCATCAACAGTTTTACCCGTATGCGCTTTTGCGAGCCTAACGGACGTTTAGATATGCAGTGTAAAGTAGAGCCAGGAAACCCTGAAGTTGGCAACTTGATCCCGTGGTTTGAAGTAAAGCGCAGTGAGCCGATTGAGAAAACCATTATCTTTGGTCATTGGGCGGCACTCATGGGACATCAAGATAAGCATTGTATTGGGCTTGATACAGGGTGCGTGTGGGGAAACAGTTTAACTATGTTACGCTGGGAAGACGGACAACGCTTTGTTACCGAATGCCCTATTTATTAAATCTTGCCACTTTATCCTATCCAATAATGCCCACTAGCATGGGCATTATTAAACAGTATGATTAATTGCGTTCAAGTACCGTAAAGTCCATCGCATAAGCATTTTTTTCATCTGCTTCATAATGCTCAGACTTCACTTGATGCCACCCCTCTCCCCATTCAGGGAAACGTGTATCACCGTCTAAGTTAGCATCAATAAAGGTTAAATAAAGACAATTCGCTTTTGGTAAACACGCTTGGTAAATACTACCACCACCGATGATCATTACTTCTTCTACATCACCAGCGACTTGTATTGCAGCTTCTATATCGCTCACAACAGTGATCCCTTCGGCATGAAACTCAGGGTTACGGGTGATCACAATGTTATGACGACCTGGAAGCGGGCGACCAATAGATTCAAACGTTTTGCGCCCCATTATCACAGGCTTTCCTAAAGTACATTGCTTAAACCAAGCAAAATCAGCGGGTAAATGCCATGGCATCGCATTTTCTTTGCCAATTACTCGATCATGCGCCATTGCGGCGATCATACTGATCTTCATCTTCAGGAAACTCCTTTTTAATATTTGTGATGCTATAGGTTACACCACAGGTCGACGGCGATAAAACAATAATCCCGGCATAGCTAACCCAATGGCTAATGCAGCAACAATAAAGATCGCTTTAAGCAAATTCTCAATCATCACTCCCCATAATTCCATTGAAAAACCACGATGATTAATTTCAACAATCGCAATCATTGCTTTATAAGTAAAAACGCCAGGTACCATAGGGATCATTGCTGCGACAGTAAAGACTTTGGGATGAGCTAAAAAGCGATGCGACCAATGCACACCAATCATACCAACAAGAGTAGCTGCTGCAAATGTAGCCCACTCAATAGGCATTCCCCAGTGCATTAAAAGAAAACGAGTGCCATGCCCTAACGCCCCTCCAATGGCACAATATTTCAGTGCCTTTGGTGGGACATTAAAGACTAATGCAAAGCCAACGGCTGGGATCATAGCGAAAAACATATCATTACCTAGCGCCAGCATTAGTGAGATCAGATCATTCATAGTAACCATCCCCACACATCCAGCACATTCATCGCAGCAACAATACCAATACAAGCGGCAAGTGTTAGTAAACTCGCCATCGTCCACCGTGCTAATCCCATTGAAGGGTAACCTTTTACCATATCAGCAACGGCATTGATCAAAGGAAAACCCGGTACCAACATCAGTACAGACGAAGCCATCGCTAAAAAAGGTTTATCACCAATTTGATAAACTTGTCCAAGACCTGAAATTAATGTGGTAACAAAGGCGGTAAAAGCAAAATTAATCAAAGGATTAAAATGACAATGTGCAATCTCTTGGCGAACAAACATACCAATAGATGAAGCCAGAAAAGTCAGGCAAAAAACTGGCCAATCCCCCCCAGCTAAACGGCTAAAAGAAGCACAAGATAGACCAATCATAATAATCACCAATAAGCGGTGATAACGCTGAGGTTGGATTTGTTCTAATTTGTGGTGAACATCATAACGATCAAGCAGTCCACGCTCAGTTAAAATACAGATCCGTTGAATGTCCGTCACGATCTGCATATTGATCCCACTATCTTGGCAACGCCGCGTGGTCGTAATACAACTTCCCTGATGACGTGTACTGATCACCATCGAACTAGCAGATAATGAGACCTCAACACTTTCAACCCCAAGCGCCAAACCAAGTCGACTTGTCACATCTGCCACTAAGGTACTTTCTGCGCCATGCTGTAAAAGACGTTGACCTGCAGATATCACAAGCCGTGTTATGTCTCTTTGGTCAGATTCTGAGAGTGAAGTAATAATACCGTCCTTATGAGTTGCCATTTATCATCCATTAATATTGCGCATTTATTATCCTATTAGAGTACCGAATAACTCCTGCATCCATTTTGATTAAGCACAAAAAAAGCCGTACCTCACGGTACGGCTTCCTCTACACAATCAGACTTGATTATGGCTTGTAGATGATTTCAACATCGTAATCATCTTCATTCCAATCATCCCAATCATCATCGTCGTCTTCATCCTGCGCTTTCTTAATTTGCTCAGCGTGGTAATCATCCCACTTGAAGTCAACTTTATCTTCTTTCTCTTCTGGCTCGTATTTGATCTTAGGCATAGCATCAATCGCTTCCATCAGATCATACGTTAGCTCTTTCGTACCGGTACGGTTTAGTGCAGAGATACTGTAGTACTTATCTTCCCAAGCAAGGGCTTCTAATACTTCAGTCATTTTCTCTTGCGCTTCTTCTTCATCAAGCAAGTCAGCTTTGTTAAATACAATCCAACGCGGCTTATTGCCTAGCTTATCACTGTATTGCTCAAGCTCATTGATGATAGTGAATGCATTTTCTACCGGATCAGAGCCATCAGCAGGCAGTAGATCAATCATGTGAAGTAATACACGACAACGCTCTAGGTGCTTAAGGAAACGAATACCTAAACCAGCGCCGTCTGCCGCACCTTCAATCAGACCAGGAATATCAGCAACAACGAAATTACGCTCTGCATCAACACGTACAACACCTAAGCTTGGTACTAACGTAGTGAATGGGTAATCCGCTACTTTCGGCTTAGCTGCCGATACAGAGCGAATAAAGGTCGATTTACCTGCGTTAGGTAAACCTAACATACCTACATCAGCCAAAAGCAGCAATTCTAGGCGAAGATGACGAACCTCACCTAAACTCCCCATTGTCTTTTGACGAGGTGCGCGGTTTACAGATGATTTAAAACGGGTGTTACCTAGGCCATGGAAACCGCCTTTAGCAACCATCACTTTCATGCCGTGTTCAGTCAGATCGGCAATCACTTCACCTGTATCGTCATCAACTGCACGTGTGCCTACAGGTACTGTCAGTATTTTATCGGCACCACGTTTACCCGTACAGTTACCACCACGACCATTTTCACCACGCTCTGCGGCATGGAAACGTTCAAAACGATAATCGATCAGGGTGTTAAAGTTTTCATCAGCAAAGAGGTAAACGTCACCGCCGTCACCACCATCACCGCCATCAGGACCACCTTTAGGAATGTACTTTTCAGTACGAAAACTCACTACGCCGTTACCACCGTCACCGGCATCAACTTTGATAACTGCTTCATCTATAAACTTCATTCTTTTCTCCGCACTGTGGCGTTTAACATACAGCCATGATCACTAACTCATCATGGCGTAGTAATTATTGTCATCGACCTAGATTATTTGTGCTGGCGAATAAATTTATGGCCTATAGCACAGCATATCGCACCACTTACCACCACCATCGCACCAAGGTAACCCCAGATGTTCAACGTTACTGGCGCAACGTATTGTGGTAGAGCAAGGCTCGCAAGATCGACAAATAATATCGTAAACAAAGGAGTCAGTGTGATCACTGCACTCACTTGTGAGGCTTGCCAGCGTGACATCGCTTCAGCGAAAGCACCATAGCCAACAAGCGTATTAATACAACAGAATGCCAACATCGCAAGTTGACGATTATCCATTGCATAGATTTGTTCTGGTTGCGCTACTGGCGTAAGGATCAAAGCACAGATCACATAGATCATCAGCAAAATTTGCGCTGATGTAAATTGCTTTAATAACCACTTCTGCGCAAGGCCATATATTACCCACACAATAGCAGCCGCCACAGCTAAACTCACACCTAAAGTATAACCAGAAAAACTGGTAAATAACTCAATTAAGCGTTCATTAAAAAACAGTAGTAAGCCAGCCAATAAACAAATCACACCAATAATCTGGTGCTTAGCAAGCTTTTCTTTAAATACCCATGCACTGGTCACCAATAAGCCCACTGGAGCTAATTGAATGATTACCTGTACCACAGGTGGATTAAGATATTTTAGCGAGCTATTGAACAGGACAAAGTTACCCGCAAGACCAATACTTGCAATCAGTAACACTAGCCCACCAGCTCGGCCTAAATTTGAAATTGTTGGTAACTGCTTTTTCCAGCTTAATAATAAACCTAAACCGACAGATGCCGTAATAAAGCGATACCAAACAATAGTGAAAGGGTCCATCACTTCAACAGCTTGCTTCATTGCTATTGGTAACGCGCCCCAAAAGACAGCCGTTGTTAATGCAAGAAAAAAACCGATCATTGGGCCACGATCTCGCATAAACCCTCCAGATATAAAAAGCCCCGCCAATAGGCAGGGCTTTAATCTTCGTGTCAAAGTTGAATATTATTCAGCTTCGATAGATACGAATTTACGGTTCTTAGGACCTTTAACTTCGAACTTCACTTTACCATCAGATAGAGCGAATAGAGTGTGGTCTTTACCTAGGCCAACATTGTTACCAGCGTGGAACTTAGTACCACGTTGACGAACGATGATGTTACCTGCTAGAACTGATTCGCCACCAAAACGCTTAACACCTAGGCGTTTGCTTTCTGAATCGCGACCGTTGTTAGTAGAACCGCCAGCTTTTTTGTGTGCCATCTTTAAATTCTCCTATTATTAAGCGCTGATGCCAGTAATTTTGACTTCAGTGAACCACTGACGGTGGCCCATTTGCTTACGAGAGTGCTTACGACGACGGAACTTAACGATTTTAACTTTATCGCCACGACCGTGAGTAACAACTTCAGCAGTTACTTTACCGCCAGCCACAAAAGGTGCGCCTACAGATACTTCTTCGCCATTAGCTACTAAAAGTACTGAGTCAAATTCAATGCTAGCGCCAGTTTCAGCGTCTAGTTTTTCTAAGCGTAAGGTTTGGCCTTCGCTTACACGGTGTTGTTTACCACCACTTTGGAAAACAGCGTACATGTCTTACTCCGCTTGTCCGCATAGGCCATTTGCCACATAAAAAAGGCAATGGGTATGCGCTTAATCTTGTCATCAATAGGGCGCGAATGTTACGCGAAAAGAGTTATTCTGGCAAGCCATTATAGAAAGAAAATTGATGAAAAGCTGCTCAACAAAAAAAGTCTTTGAAATAGCGCACGTTGGGGTTATGACGATAGTGCTATTTTAGTGTAAGATTCGATAAACCATTCGAATCACTTTACCGCCCTACGTGGCCAACAATCTTGCTGGATGTATTAATGGATTTCAAAGCTATCCAAGCGCTCACCGCCAACGATATGGCCGAGGTCGACGCGAAGATACAAGCACAACTTAACTCAGAGGTTGTGCTTATCAATCAACTAGGCTTCTACATTGTCAGTAGTGGTGGCAAACGTCTACGCCCAATGCTGGCTGTTTTGGCAGCGCGAGCTTTGGGCTATGACGGTGATCAACACACTACAGCTGCTGCTTTTATTGAATTTATTCATACAGCAACATTATTACACGATGATGTTGTCGATGAATCAAACATGCGTCGTGGTAAAGAAACAGCCAACGCAGCGTTTGGTAATGCAGCCAGTGTTTTAGTCGGTGACTACATTTACACACGTTCATTTCAAATGATGACTAGCCTACGATCATTAAAGATCCTCGACATCATGAGTGAAGCAACCAATGTGATCGCTGAAGGTGAAGTTCTACAATTAATGAATTGTAATGATCCTAACACCACCGAAGATAGCTACATGCAAGTGATCTATTCAAAAACAGCACGCTTGTTTGAAGCTTCAACTCAAATCGCAGCCATTATTGCCCAAGCACCAGCTGAAATTGAGTCAGCACTTCAAGAATACGGTCGTTATTTAGGCACGGCATTCCAACTTATCGACGATGTATTAGATTACATTGCTGATGGTAAAGAAATGGGGAAAAACGTCGGTGACGATTTAGCAGAAGGTAAGCCAACTTTACCACTGCTCCATGCTATGCACCATGGTAATACCGAGCAATCAAGCATGATTCGCGAAGCTATTGAAAAAGCAAATGGGATGGAAAAGCTTGATGCTATTTTAGCTGCTATGCACGAACATGGTTCACTTGAGTACACCCAACAACGTGCAGAAGAAGAAGCAGAGAAAGCCATTGCGGCTTTAGCACCTATTGCAGACTCTAAGTACAAAGAAGCCTTAGTTGCACTAGCACACATGGCTGTACAGCGTAATAAATAAGTCTTCAATTTAGCATCATAGAGCCTGCCAATGTGGCAGGTTTTTTTATCTCTAAAAATCAGATGATCACTATGATCTATAATTGGTATTAGTTTATTTCTTTTGCTGGTAAGTGGGAGTGAATAATGGAAATAACCCAATTAAAGATTGGTATGTGGGTAGAATCATTACATGGCGTGGGGAAAGTGATCGGCATTGATCAACAAAATAACGCCGTAATCATTGAGCATAAGAACGATCATCAACTGCGTTCCATTGAATGCAACGAGATCACTGATCAACCGCAATTGCACACAGGCTGTGATCGTTATTATTAGAAAAGACTTCTCACAGGCAATAAAAAAGCGGCTTAATCGCCGCTTTTTCTTACTCTACTATTTAAACGGGTTACTTTGCAGCGAACTCTTCGCCTAGAGCAATATCACCTTTAAGCGTATCTAGCATGCTGTCCATCGCGGATTGCTCAAAGTCACTTAATGAACCGTAATCCATTACTTCTTCAATACCATCTTTACCCAACAATACAGGTTGTGCGAAGAAACGTGCATGCTGCCCATCACCTTCAACGTAAGCACATTCAACAACACCTTGCTCACCTTGTAATGCACGTACTAGCGCTAAACCAAAACGACATGCCGCTTGGCCCATAGACAAGGTTGCTGAGCCGCCACCCGCCTTTGCTTCAACAACTTCAGTACCTGCATTTTGAATACGTGGTGTTAATGCTTTTACTTCTTCGTCAGTAAACTCAACACCTTCAACTTGTGATAGCAACGGTAAAATAGTTACACCTGAGTGACCACCAATTACTGGAACACTAATATCACAAGGCGACTTATCTTTTAATTCAGCAACAAACGTCTCAGAGCGGATAACATCAAGTGTTGTAATACCGAACAGCTTACGCTTGTTATACACACCTGCTTTTTTAAGTACATCAGCTGCGATAGGCACTGTTGTATTTACAGGATTAGTAATAATACCAATACAAGCATCAGGACATACTACAGCAATTTTTTCTGCTAGAGATTTAACAATACCGGCATTTACATTGAAAAGATCAGCACGATCCATACCCGGTTTACGCGCTACACCTGCAGAAATAAGGACAACGTCAGCGCCTTCTAATGCTGGAGTAGGATCTTCACCTGCATAACCTTTAATGGTTACAGGGGTCGGGATATGGCTAAGATCGGCTGCAACACCAGGCGTTACTGGTGCAATGTCATATAGAGCAAGATCTGAACCTGCTGGAAGATGGTTTTTTAATAGCAGAGCAAGAGCTTGACCGATTCCACCAGCAGCGCCAATTACAGCAACTTTCATGTTCGTTCTCCTTTACGATAGAAGTATCTTTTTTTATTAATACATCTTACTTAAGCCAATTTTCATTGCATAAGATAAGCATAATAGAAGGACGTTATAGCAAGCCGATAACAAATACAATCTTCGGCCGCGCGCTTTGCGAAGTTGCGCAGAAACCCTTTTTTTTCATCCGATCTTGTCACAACAAAAACAACTTTCATGCAAAAAAGTGAGAATTTAAGCAGTTTTAAACAAATGTTATCTAATAAAAACAACGACAAAGATTATTTCTTACCTTATGCTGAACATTAACACCTGATAATACAAAAATCAGATTTCATGCAGTTTGTTTGCTACTTAGTGATAGGTTATGCAAAAATACCCCACCTCATCTCTGTAGATAATATTTATTTATGCGAAATTCAGATAAACAAGAGCGCTTAGTAAAAGCGTTTAAACTCATTCTAAAAGAAGAAAAATTCAGTTCTCAAGGTGAGATTGTTGATACATTGAAAGCGCAAGGTTTCGATAATATCAACCAGTCTAAAGTTTCTCGTATGCTGACGAAATTCGGTGCAGTACGAACACGCAATGCAAAAATGGAAATGGTGTATTGCTTACCTGTTGAACTCGGCGTACCCACAACAAGCAGCCCATTAAAAGATCTTGTCATGGATGTTGGTTATAACAGCGCACTTGTTGTTATTCACACAGGTCCAGGCGCTGCACAAGTGATTGCTCGCTTATTAGATTCTTTAGGTAAAGCCGAAGGCATCCTTGGCGTAGTTGCGGGTGATGATACGATCTTTATTACACCAACGAGTAGCGTAACAGCAGAAGAGCTTTACGATTCTGTTTGTGAACTATTTGATTACAGTAAGTAATACCTTGGGTCTATTTATTTTCATCATTGAGTGACATAACAAATAGACCCGGCTCTTTGCCTACTTTTATTCCCTATCTCTGACTCTTGTTCTTTATTTCAAGCTTATCTCTTTTCATCTTGCTTATTACTTAATTTGAGTGGTGAAGCACAGACAAAAAAACCTCAGACTACTGTCATTTGTTATGATAAATAGCAAAAATATTCTTTAATACGCTCTCATTCGTATCCATTGACCATCATGATTAGAAAGGATTCATTCATGACATTAAAGAAAAGAATGATGCTTGGGCTATTTAGTTTAAGTTGTTATTTCATCGTATCGACAGCACACGCTCAACGTTTTATCACAATTGGCACAGGACCTATCAATGGTGTTTATTACCCTGCAGGCGGTGCGATTTGTAAATTAGTGAATCAAGGACGACTGCAACATAATCTGCGTTGTTTGGTTGAATCAACCACCGGCTCTATCTACAACATCAATAAACTCAAAGATAAACAATTTGAATTTAGTGTTGTTCAATCTGATTGGCAATTTCATGGCTATAACGGTACGAACCAGTTTAAAGACCAAGGTCCTTATAGCAAGATGAGGGCTATCTTTTCACTACATGATGAGCCTTTTAATATTATTGTTCGTAAAGATTCAGGAATAAATAATCTTGATGATCTTAAAGGAAAGCGGATCAATATTGGTGAGGCAGGATCAGGCGATCGAGCAACCATGGAAATTGTTATGGATAGCCTTGGTTGGACATATTCTGATTTTAAGCTTATCTCGATCCCAGCCGAGGAACGCTCAGAAGCACTATGTAATAACAAAATTGATGCGTATATCAATCTTGTTGGCCATCCAAACGGGGCAATAAAAGAAGCCGCAGTCTATTGTAATGCGAAATTAATTCCAACCACTGGGGCAAATATCGAAAAGATCATTGCTGATCATCCTTTTTATACCAAATCAATGACTCCTAAAGGTTTTTATAAGGGAATTAAAGGGGATACTGAAAGTTTTGGCGTGTCAGCAACATTAATTTCAAGTACAGATGTCTCTGAAGAAACCGTTTATGCGCTAACAAAATCTATCTTTAACAATTTTGATACCTTTAAACGACTTCATCCTGCCTTTGCCAATTTAACTAAAGCTGACATGCTCCAAAACGGATTATCGGTTCCTTTCCATCCAGGTGCTGTACGTTATTATCAAGAAGCTGGATTTTTTCCCTCTAACGAACAAGATTAAAAAAGCCCGTAAGATTAATTACGGGCTTAAATATTTAACATTATGCGCGTTGATCATACCCCCATCGCGGGACTAAACCTTGCTTAACGCCTAAATGATCCAAGATCCTTGCAACCATAAAATCAATTAAATCATCAATCGATTGTGGTTGATGATAAAAGCCAGGAGCGGCAGGCATGATAGTAGCCCCAAGCTGAGAAAGCTTAAGCATATTTTCTAAATGAATGGTCGAAAATGGTGTTTCACGTACCACCAGCACCAATTGACCACGTTCTTTAATCACTACATCAGCAGCACGCTCAATCAAATTTTCTGACATGCCATAAGCAATGGAAGCCAAGGATCCAGCCGAGCATGGGCAAACAACCATTTGTTTCGGTGCAGCAGAGCCAGACGCAACAGGAGAAAACCAATCATCTTTGCCACAAACAGTTAATTTATCAGCATTACCATTTAAATGAACCGCTAATTGTTCTCGTGCTTTATCAGGCGATGCTGATAATTTCAAACCATGCTCTGTTGCTAAAACCACACGTGCCGCAGATGAAATCAATAAATACACCTGATAATCAGCCGCTAATAAACATTCTAATAAACGTAGTCCGTAAGGTGCACCCGATGCGCCTGTCCATGCTAGCGTTATACGTTTATCTGTCATTACGTTTTCCTATTATTTAGCTAGTGCTGCCAATAACTTATCATGAATACCACCAAAACCACCGTTACTCATCACTAAAATAGTATCGCCCGGTTGTGCTTTGTTTGTAATGTTATTGACCAAATCATCTAAATCTGCGCTGCAATAAGCAGGCTGTGAACATTGCTCAGCAATCTCTTCTACTGACCATGGAATATTTGGCGGTTGGAAGAAAAAAACTTCATCTGCAGCATGTAAAGAAGGAGCAAGATCATCTTTATGTACCCCTAACTTCATGGTGTTAGAGCGAGGTTCTAATACGGCTAAAATACGCGATTGGTTCACCTTTGCACGTAACCCACCTAACGTTAACTCGATAGCGGTTGGGTGATGAGCAAAATCATCATAAACCGTTACACCGTTAACTTCGCCTTTAAGCTCAAGACGACGCTTAGTATTAATAAATTTAGCTAAGGCTTCACATGCAAGATCTGGCGTAACTCCAACATGGCGTGCCGCAGCGATAGCCATTAAGGCATTATTAACGTTGTGATCACCCACTAAAGGCCAATGTACGGTACCCACCATATCGCTATCTAAATACACATCAAATACACTGCCATCGGCATGGTGCTTTTCTGCGCGCCAGTGTCCATCACCACCAATATATTCCAATTCACTCCAGCAGCCCATCTCTAGCGTTTCATCAATATTTTTCACCCCTTTTGGCGCTAAAATGCGACCATTACCAGGCACTGTACGTACGAGATGATGGAACTGACGTTGGATAGCTTTAAGATCATCGAAAATATCAGCATGATCAAATTCCAAATTATTCATGATTAAGGTTCTAGGATGGTAATGTACAAACTTCGAACGCTTATCAAAAAAAGCACTGTCATATTCATCCGCTTCCACCACGAAGAACATGCTTTCCCCTAAACGCGCTGAAATACCGAAGTTCCCCAGCACACCACCGACTAAAAACCCCGGTTGATAACCACAATCTTCCAAAATCCACGCCAACATGCTTGCTGTTGTTGTTTTACCGTGAGTGCCCGATACCGCCATTACCCAACGATCATGTAATAAATACTCTTGTAACCATTGTGGGCCTGAGGTGTAACGTAGATTGCTGTTAAGGACATACTCAACACAAGGGTTACCACGACTCATTGCATTACCAATCACCACGAGATCAGGAGCAGGATCAAGTTGTTTCGGATCATACCCTTGGATAATTTCAATACCTTGGGCTTCTAACATGGTACTCATCGGTGGATACACATTGGCGTCAGAGCCAGTGACTTTATGGCCTAACTGCCTTGCAAGCATTGCAGCACCGCCCATGAATGTACCGCAAATACCTAAAATATGAATATGCATTGCTGCTGGCTCCGTGATTAATTCGGTTAGTTTCACGCTTTCGCGTTACTTCGTTACCATAAAAAAGATCTTTATATACAATTTCTTATATAACAAAAAATACGATTTAGCACTTCCACTCACCCGCAGGTGAGTTTATCAAGTGCTATATTCTACTCTCTTCACCCGATTATATGACAACATGATGAAAGGAATGTTTATGACTGATATTAGAACGCTTGGTGAATTCATTGTCGAGAAACAGAGTGACTTTCCTCATGCAAGTGGCGAGCTTTCATCCCTATTAGGGTCAATTAAACTCGCAGCTAAAATCGTCAACCGAGAAATTAACAAAGCAGGATTGGTCGATATTACAGGTACGGTCGGCGAGAACAACATCCAAGGCGAAGAGCAACAAAAGCTCGATGTCTATGCCAACGATAAATTTAAAGCCGCTCTTGAAGCAAGGGATCAAGTCTGTGGTATTGCGAGTGAAGAAGAAGATGAAGCTGTTGGATTTGATAAGCCATTAAATTTAAATGCAAAATACGTTGTTTTAATGGACCCTCTCGATGGTTCATCTAATATTGATGTTAACGTCTCTGTGGGAACGATATTTTCCATTTATCGCCGAGTTTCCCCTGTCGGCTCTCCTCCAACAAAAGAAGACTTTCTGCAAACCGGCAACCAACAAGTTGCTGCTGGGTATGTCATTTATGGCTCATCCACTATGCTCGTTTATACCACGGGCAATGGTGTTCATGGTTTTACCTATGATCCCTCATTAGGGAGTTTTTGTCTCTCTCATGAGAATATGACCATTCCACAAGATGGCGTCATTTACTCGATTAACGAAGGTAATTACATTCGTTTTCCTACCGGTGTAAAACAGTACATTAAATATTGCCAAGAAGCTGTGCCAGAAGAAAAACGACCTTACACATCACGCTACATAGGCTCGTTAGTTGCTGACTTTCATCGTAATTTATTAAAAGGTGGGATTTATCTCTACCCAAGTACCGCCAGTTACCCTAATGGTAAGTTACGTTTACTTTACGAATGTAATCCCATGGCATTTATTGTCGAGCAGGCTGGCGGTAAAGCAACGAATGGTTTTCAGCGGATCTTAGATATTCCACCAACCGAACTACATCAGCGCGTACCCTTTTTTGTTGGCTCAACCAATATGGTCGAAAAAGTCGAAAGTTTGTTACGTGAATATCCAGAAAACTAACTGTTAACTCGATACATGTCGCGCATTTAAAGGCGCGACACATCAACGATGATGATTTGCTTTTGTTTTTGTTTACATTCATTATAATTTTAACAAACAACACATTTCATTAACCTTAGAAGGAATTAGTCATGAGCCTTAATCAGGTCCCTGCTGGCAAGGATATCCCAGAAGATATTTACGTTGTTATTGAAATCCCTGCAAATGCAGATCCGATTAAATATGAAGTAGACAAAGACAGTGGTGCGATTTTTGTTGACCGTTTTATGTCTAGCCCGATGTTTTATCCGTGTAACTATGGTTACGTTAACCACACGCTATCGCTTGATGGTGATCCGGTCGATGTACTCGTACCAACGCCACATCCACTCGTTCCGGGCGCAGTGATCCGCTGTCGTCCTGTTGGCGTGTTGAAGATGACAGATGAATCAGGTGAAGATGCAAAAATCGTTGCCGTGCCTCACAGCAAACTAAGTAAAGAATATGATCATATCCAAGATGTGAATGATCTGCCTGAATTACTTAAAGCACAAATCACTCACTTCTTCGAGCGCTACAAAGAGCTTGAGCCAAACAAGTGGGTAAAAGTAGAAGGCTGGGATAATGCAGAAGCAGCAAAAGCTGAAATTCTGACTTCCTTTGAACGTGCTCAAAAGAAGTAATTAGCTAATAACACTTATTAATAGCGGTAAAATATAATGAAAAATAAACGTGGTTTACTCGCGGTATTTTTAACTTTTTTTACCGCTATTTCATTTGCTAAAAATGTCACCCCAGATGAATTTTGGCAACTAGAGCAAGCACATAACCCTATCATTGTTGATGTAAGAACAGCCGATGAATTTGCCGCTGGACATATTCCTAACGCTGTTAACATTCCTTTTGAACAGATCGCTACAATTTCAGAATATTTGACAGACAAGTCCAAACCGATATTACTCTACTGTCGCTCAGGCCGACGTGCTGAAATAGCAGAAGCTGAGCTATATTCTCTTGGCTATAAAAACACATTTAACGGCATAAGTTACCAACAACTCCTCCGAACTAAACCAAAGGACTAAACCAAAGGACTAAACCAAAGGACTAAACACATGCTACAAACATAAAAAAACCCAATGCAAGCATTGGGTTTTTTATTAGATGGCATCACTAATGATTAATTAAATTCAAATTGGTAAAGCAAGTCCACAGCCTGATCGAGACCATTTACTGCTTCGATATATAAATTCTTCATCAAGCGATAACGTACTGTAAACTCATCCACATCATTAAATAAGCCTACGCCATATTTCACCTGTAGTCCTGGTGCGATATAACCACTAACAGTGACTTGTGAGTCGTCGCCAGCCCCTGCGGTAGATAAGCTAAGATCTTTGATCCCAACGGCTTCACCAACATCACCAACAAGTTGACCACTTTGCGCCAGTCCCATACCTATCAATGCCGTCGTCATCGCATTACCCGAACCACCATCATCCTCACTATCAAGATTACGGCCAGTTAAAATATACGATAAAGCATTTTGTTGTGGCATAGCAGGATCAGAGAAAATCGTTACTTCCGGTTTATCTGCAGAGCCTGTCACCTTCACACCAGCAATAACATCATCTTCGATATTATCAGGATCACGAATCGCTTCTATCGACAGGAATGGTTGATCTGCAGGACCGTTAAATAATATCTGCCCTTTACGGATAAGTAATTCCTGTCCCAGAGCTCGATAAAACGACCCTTTGGCAATATTCACTTCACCGTAAATCATTGGTCCTTTACCATCTTGGCGAACATTCAAATCACCGAATAAACCAGCTTTTAAACCAAACGCTGATAACTTCACGTCATCACCAACATGCACCATAATATTGGTTGTAATATCAAACGGCACAGATTTTTTCGGTTCAACTGGTTCTAGGTTATCTTTTAAAATGACCTGATCTTTAGAAACCGCGATCGCAGATTTTGGTAATTGATTAACCGTAATACGTCCCCATGGAATCCCCACCTTTCCGCTAATATCTGCAGATTTAGGTGTTGCTTTAATGGTGAGATCTGGAGAGACCTTAAGGGAAACCATTGGCGGCATACTCACTTGTAACTCTTTACCATTAATATTTAATTCTGTTTTCCACGCCGCCATATCTTGCCAGTCACCAGTACCACGTAACAGCAATTGCCCATCAGGAGTATAAATATTCCCCATTAACGTTGCGTTATACCCCTTAAAGGCTAATTTGATATCAGCGTTCTGAACATCTAATGGTACTTTACGCCCTCTTGCTTCTAGCTTCGTGACTTGTAATAAACCATTCACTGCGGGGTGCATGATTGGGCCGGTTATTTGCAAGTTAGTATCAACTTGACCACCAAACTGATGGTAGTCTTTAATAACAGGCTCTAAGAATGCAAGTGTAAAACGATCTAATTTCACATTAGCATTAATGCGCTTATCACCTTGTAGATCAGTGATTTTAGCATTACCGGATAAATCACCATTATTTTTAACCGCCACTAACCAATTAGCATTTAGAACATCATTTTCCATCTCAGCATTGACGGTAACTTTATCCCAGCCTAACGCTAATGGGGCATCATCGGTATCCACTTGTTGAGTAAAACTGCCGCTTGGCATCAAAATCTGGGCTTTCACATAGGGTGCACTCTTTGGCGCCCATTTAGCGACAACGTTCGCACCAAGCTCGCCGTTAACCTTCATCTGCTCAGGAATAAATGATTTCAATAAATCAAAATTGAATCGTTTTATTGCTAACTGCGCATTACCCGATGCACCAGCAGTCAGATCCTGAGTTAAACAAATGCCAGCTTTACCTTGTTGCCAACAGTGAGCACCGACAGTTGCCATTGCAGTTTTCAGATCATAACGAATAGGTGTTGGATGGTTTAATACCCACTCACCAACAGGAGTCGTAAAGTCACCTTTTTGCAAGATCCCTTGCCAGCCTGTCTTACGATCTAATTTACCGGTTAGAAGTAATTCAGTGCCAACGGGCTCCCCTTTTACTTTTACCGTTAAACGATGATCTTGCTCTGTGCCTTTAAACAACACATCCATATCATCTAACGTAACACTATCAAATTTCCCTTTTTTAGCATTTAAACTAATATCAGCTTTTAATGCTGGTAATGGCGTTACGCTACCTTTCAATTTAAAAGACGCAAGGCTTGCGACTTTTTGCCAACCAAGATCATCACCTTCAAGATCAAGTGTTACATCCGGTTCAGCCATTTTGCCTGATAACTTCACCTCACCATTAACACGACCATGTAAGTCCGCTAATGATTTAGATAAATCTGGCGCTTTAATATCAGCAACAACGTTCCACGTCTTGTCTAATTCACCTTTCGCGACTAAACCATTAGGACCATGCTTTAATGTTAAGCCCTGTGTTTTAAACTTAAGATCTTTACCTTTACCCGTCACATCAGAAGCATCAAGCTGACCATGAAGCTCAAGAGGCTGTTTCATGATGGAGCCATTAACAGCAAGTTCTGGCAATTTAATAAACCAACCACCTTTTGCAGTTAAACCACCCGATGTATTTAACTTACCGCTTATGTTGCCTTCCGCTTCTGGCCATTGCTTACCTGGCTGGATATTGGCAAAAGCGAGCTGGCCTTGCCATTTAACAAGATCTTTCCAACTTGCTTTTGCATTGCCGGTAATAGAACCACCTAAGGTCTCTACATTCAGCGCAGATAAGTTCACCGAATCAAGGTTACCTTTACCTTTCAAATTAAATTTCACGTTTGGCATAGGCGTGCCATTTACGTTACTTTTAGCATTAAACGTAAACCCCTTTAAGCTACCTTTGGCGTTTATATCAGTATTGGCAACAGTAAATTCTGCTTTTTTATCAATCGGCCACTGTAAATGCTTACTGGATACCACCACATCAAAAGGAAGATTCGGATCTAGCGGCGATAATTTACCCTTAACCAACGCATCTAATTTACCTTTTAACGTCGCATCAAGTACCAATTTCGCTAATGATCCTGATGCTTTTAAATGCAACTGATGTCCTTCAACAGGCTTCATCGATATCTTTGCATTCGCATCTAATGAAAGTGGGTAATCTCCCGTTAACGTCACATCAGCTTTCGCGGTTAAAGACGCTTGAGGCGCATTTACCTGCAACTTATCAATCTTGATATCGCTGTCTTTAGCATTCGCAATCAGCTCTAATAACGAGATCTTTTGTGGCGTTTCGCCAGCTAACTCGAAGTCTTTTACCGTAAAGCGCTCAATATCAAACGACATCGGTAGCACAACATCAGGCAGTTTTATTGCTTCCGCTTTTTTCGTTGATTTCGACGCTGCAACTGACTTCTTATCAGCCGTTTTAGATGGCGCTAATGATAAATAAATCCCTTCCCAATCCGTTGGCTTTAAGGTGACATGACTGCCTTGTAAATCTGCTGCTGTAGAGAAATGCTTCCAGCGCACTTTATTCGCCAAGATATCTAAATCGATATCATCAAGCGTTACCTTCTCAATATGAATAGGTAATGGCATTGAGATTTCAGTGACTGGCTCTGAAGGTTGTTCAGGCTTATCCGATGCAGGAGGAAGTTTTGGCATTGAAAACTTCACACCTTGCACCCCTAGATCAGAAATACAAATCTCAGGGGTTAATAAACAGCTATCATTTAATGTTAAATTCAACTTATTAACAGCAAGATCTATATTACCGTCGTTATAACGGACATTCTTAAATTCAAAACCATCAAGCAAAGCGCCTTGCGATTCACCAATCGACAGGGCAGGAAGCGCTTTTTGCACTCCCCATGCAGCAACTTTAATACCAGCAGGAGTATAAAGTAGTGCAGCAACAGCAATAACTAATAATAATAATAAGGCTAATACGCCAAGTGCTATACGCTTAACCCAAATCATAATTCAGGACCTAAAGTAAAGTGGAGCTGAAATTCATCTTTGCTCAGTTTAAGGAAACGATCATTATTGCTCTTGTTCTTATCTAAGCCCCAAGCAAAATCAAGGCGAATAGGACCTACAGGTGAAACCCATCGAACACCGACTCCGGCACCACGCTTCCAATCAGGTGTAGTATTCCAAGCAGAACCATAATCATAAAATACAGCCCCCCACCAATCACCATAAACACGGTGTTGATATTCAATGCTAGAGGTTGCCATATAACGACCGCCTTCCATTTTGCCTTGGCTATTACGAGGAGAAATAGACTGATAACCATAGCCTCGAAGGCTACTATCACCACCAATAAAATAACGTAACGAAGGTGGGACATCTTGAATGCCATCACTAATAATAGCACCGCCATCTAAACGCAAAATACCACGCTGATTTTCACCAAAACTACGAATCCAAGCATTTTTTGCTTGTACTCGAGCAAAAGTCGTATTTGATCCAACATTTTTATTAGCAAGATCAACAGAAAAATTATATTTACTCCCACTGGTCGGGAATATTCCTCCAACCATACTACTTTTACTGTATGACAATCCTGGCATCAAAACATTGAAAACACCTTTTTCCATCCCACCTTGTTCATATTTCTCCGTCAACCAACGAAGCGCAATAGTACGATTCCATCCCGAATCTAAACGCCAATGACGTTCAACCCCGATACCAAATTGTGTACTTACCGTATCGTGTGTATCGACATAACGTATGCCCCCGACAACTTGATAATAATCATTCAACACATCATCGAGTGGGATCTTATAAACCGCTTCAACTTTTGGCTCATCTTTCGATATTTCGGATTTCAAGTTAAAGCTATGGCCTTTACTCGTGATCCACGGTTTTTTCCAATTGAACTTCAAACGAGGGCCGGTATCAGTCGAAAAGCCAATACCGGTTTCAAATTGATTTTTTATTTGTGGCGTAACAACAACATGAATAGGGATCGCATCATCTTTACGCTCTTTTACATCCCCACCAACAAAAATGGAAGAAAACCAACCAACGTTAGACAAACGTTCATTGTACTCTCCCAGTTTTGAAGCTAGATAAGGTTCATCTTCCGTGTAAGGGATCATTGAACGTAAGCGGTTATCATCAATTTGGCTTCCCTGAAAAGTCGTTTCACCAAAGGTATAACGTCGACCTGAGTCAAAATTAATATCGATAAAGACCTCGTTACGACTAGGTACCACCTCTAATGTACTTTTCGTTAATTCATAATCAAAATAACCACGTCGAAGTGCTAAGCTCTTTAATGATGCTTTAAAAGCCTCATATTTACCTTGATTAAGCGGTTCACCAATCCCTAAACCACTGCTTTTTACTAATGAAATAAAAGCAGGATCATTTTTAGCATCACCAGTAATAATCAGATTACTTTTACTAATATGCGCTCGTGGACCTTTATCAACGGTAACCACTATTTTAGTTTTAGCGCCGCTACCCGAGACTTGATAATCAAACTTTGGCTGGTAATAGCCCAATGCCTGCAGCGCGTCGCTAATTTCATTTAATACCTGATCTTTAAAGCGCAATGTCGCACTATAATCATCCTTTGATAATGCAGAAAGATAAGCATCAACATTATCTTCTACTTTTCCATCTAAGCCTTTAATCTTCAATGAAGAGGCCATAACTGGACTCGATAGCACCAAAGCAAATGATGTCACACCCAGCCATTTAAAAACTTTATTCATTCTATTGTGCTTCTTTGCGAAATTTAGAATTAATTACGAATCCATTGTGGCAAAGCGATAAGTAACTTCCAACCTTTGCCATCTGAAAACTTATGAATATTGAACCGAATAGAATTTTTAACCATTTTCAGCTACCTATTTATAAATATTAACAAAATGAATCTAAAAAAAAGTAACCTAAGGTCAATGAAATTAAGAAAAACAGTGCCTCAACACGAATTTATGCCATCTTTTTAATAGAAGTATTAGACGTATTCTAAGTCTTAACTATAACTTCATTGCCATTATTATAGCCTGTTGGAATTATTA
Organism: Photobacterium sp. GB-72; assembly: GCF_003026095.1. Classification (NCBI taxonomy): domain Bacteria; kingdom Pseudomonadati; phylum Pseudomonadota; class Gammaproteobacteria; order Vibrionales; family Vibrionaceae; genus Photobacterium; species Photobacterium sp. GB-72. The sequence continues at coordinate 109,964 of NZ_PYNV01000016.1, forward strand.
ATAATTATCACTAAATAAATAGTGTACTGAAAACGGTTCAAACTACTTTCAGCAACTAAAACAACTGTAGAACAATTAATAACTTTTTTTGAGAAAAATAATTTAATACCGCTCTGTAACTGAATACATTATATAGGAGGGAGTATATTTGTGTTGTCATATGGCAGGATCAAGTTTTCTGTTAGCCGAAAGCAGGAACAAAGTAAAACTTACATCTGACTCGTATTCCAATTTAGAGAGAAATACGCTAGATTTTAGTGATTACACAGCTATTCCTGATAGTACCTGAATCTCTTTATTCACCTCAGTTAATACATTTAATGCTTTTAAATCACCAGACTTAGGTGGTAATAGTCGTCCGCTATCAAATTCAAAGCCACCTACCCCCATAATAAAAATACGACCTCTAAAATAGCTTTTTACATAACGAGCCACTTGGTTTGGTCGGTAAATTTTAAAGATTCTAAGCATATTTTCCTCACTCAACGGTTACAGATATAGACCGCAAATCGATGACTTTGTTTCATCACATTAAAACTTAATGCAAACAGCCTGCCATATTCCAATAAATACGAAATTTGTAACAATAATGATCGACTTAGAGCCCAAATATTAACTTCTGGTACTACCAGATCAAAGAAGATTAACTATCATAATCACAAATCAGACTAAAAAGAGGCAACACATGAAATTGAAAGCAACCTTTATCTTACTTGCAGCTTTAGCCCCTTCAATCAGCTTTGCTACCAATATCAAGCTAGGTTATTCATTACCTGGTGTTACAGTTACCAATAAAGGTGAGCTTGTTTTAAAAGATAAGGCGATTAGTTACAAATCATGGAGAAGTACAAAACTAACAGGCAAAATGCGTATCGTATTCGCAATAGCTGGACGCAGTGCAGCCAAAGAGCTTAACGCGCCACTTGTTGCAGCTATTTCTGCCGCAAAATTTCCGGAAAATGAGTACCAAACAACAACGATCATTAACCAAAATGATGCGATGTGGGGTACGGGTGGCTTTGTAAAATCAGCAACAGAAGACAGTAAACGTGAATACCCATGGTCATCAATAGTGCTGGACAGCAATGGGATTGTTCAAAAAACATGGGATCTAAAAAAGGAAAGCTCTGCCGTATTTGTTGTAAATAAGGCTGGTAAAGTCATATTCGCTAAAGAAGGCAAACTGACACCTAGTGAGATTAAAAAAGTAATCGGTTTAGTGAGTAAAAATTTATAATGAGACTTTAGTCACCTCTCTCTGGGTGGCTAAGTTTTTTCAAAGTAATAAAGAAACGATAGCTCTAGTCGATATACTATTTACTAAAAAACCAAAGCAAGTAACTCACGATCGTTGAATAACCAATGACTAAAATAAGATCAGTAATATATCGATTCAATTTTTTCATGGGATGCTCCGTAATCATTAGTTACTTTAAATTAACACAAAGATAACATCTCATTATGTTCGTTGCTAATCATGAGATCAAGATAACAAAAATGAGTTAACGATTGGTTAAGAGAATGAAAGAAGTATGACTAATAAAGTAGAGAGTATAGATAAACCAATAGAAAATAGTCGAGCGCTTGGAGTGTTAAAAACATTAACCGACAGTAAAAAAAAAATAAAAAGCATCGCAGAAAAATATGCTATCGATGGGGAAATTAACAATACTCAAGAGAGGACTTTAAAACAAAGATTACAAGTTCGTCTTCAAAAAAAACGTCAACAAGAACAATCAAATTTAGAGCAGATCATAAAACAAGCCTATAACCAATGTAATGATGAGACAGCGAGAGATCCTGATCCTGATTGGTTAGTAAGATTTATAGAGATGGCTCAACAAATTCATACTCCATCCATGCAAAAACTGTGGGCAAAAATTCTAAAACAAGAGATCATTCAACCAGGCTCAGTCTCTCTTCGCACGTTAAAAATACTCTTATCAATGACACATCGAGAAGCCGCTCTATTTCAAAAAGTCCTTACTCTTACCTGTTGCATTGGTAACGATAAAAATAAAAAACTTCTCACAAGTATCAAACAGCGAACAAGCAGCTTTAGTTTTCATAGAAGTCACCAAACACATATTGATTATAACCAATACCATTTACCTTATTCGTCTATTTTAATTTTAACTGAACTTGGGCTGCTATTAAGTACAGAGCTAGAAACAAACTTAATAAGTTACACTGATAAACTCAATTTCAACTACCATACAGAGTCTTACAGTTTATCACCCATCAAAAAAGGGACATCGTTCACCTATTATCGTTTATCACCAATAGGACAGGAATTAGCCCAACTAATTGGTTCACAGACTCATGATGAGTATCAAGAGCAACTAAATGAACTACTTTTAAAATATTTTACGGTAGCTCACCAATACTGATACACAGCCTAAATTTTTTTGACTCCGCTTTTTTAATAATTATTAAAACGGGTGGAACACGAAATAGCAGGCAGCTAGTAGCTTCCCAATAAAGCACCTAACTCACTACCCTATAATGATCATTTTCTACAGACAAAAAAAACCTGAATCTTTCGATTCAGGTTTCTCTAATAAAGTGGCGGAGCGGACGGGACTCGAACCCGCGACCCCCGGCGTGACAGGCCGGTATTCTAACCAACTGAACTACCGCTCCGACGAACATGGATGTTCTAATATCGTGAAGCCATGGATGGCTAAGAGCGATAACACCACATGCGATATCCATAGTTCAAATAGATATCTATTTTTTATTTTCATCTTTTTCTTAAAAAGATGAAAACGAATTGGAAGCCTGGCGATGTCCTACTCTCACATGGGGAGACCCCACACTACCATCGGCGCTATTACGTTTCACTACTGAGTTCGGCATGGGATCAGGTGGGT